>CAMPJU010000008.1 GCA_946886995.1 uncultured Lysobacteraceae bacterium | reverse complement strand
AGGAAGCCACCACCCTTGACCGCATCCAGGTCACGGGCTCCCGCCTGAGCCGCGCCGACATCGAAGGCGCTTCGCCGGTCATCGTCATCGACCGCGAGGACATCGACGCCTCCGGCGACGTGTCCGTGGCCGACGTGCTGCGTGACAGCACCTTTGCCTCGTTCGGCAACTTCAAGCCGCAGTCCGGTAGCTCGGCGCAGTCGCTGGCCACCATCGACCTGCGCGGCCTGGGTTCGGGTCGTACGCTGGTGCTGATCGACGGCCGCCGTGCCCCGACCGCCCCGCAGGCCGCCTCGAGCGGTACCGACCTGAACTCGATCCCGCTGGCCGCGGTCGAGCGCATCGAGATCCTGTCCGACGGCGCTTCGGCCGTGTACGGCTCCGACGCGATCGGCGGCGTGGTCAACATCATCCTGCGCAAGGACTTCAACGGCGTCGAGATGCGTTACGGCATCCAGCAGACCGAAGTGACCGGCGGCGACCTCGAGGAAGCCTCCATCGCGTTCGGTGTCTCCAGCGACCGTGGCAGCCTCGTCGGTGGCGCGGGTTACTCGGACCGCGAGATCGTGTTCACCCGTGACCAGATCGGTTACGCGCCGGGCGCCTCGGTGTACGGCAACAACTACTACGACTGGGATTACGACGGTCAGGCCGGTCCGGACGACGGCGGCCCCGCGATCACCCCGGGCTACGCCTGTAACGATCCGGGCTTCTTCCCGACCAGCAACGGCCTGTGCTCCTACGACTTCAACGCCGTCGCGGCGAACGAAGCGTCGGTCAACAACAAGTCGCTGTTCCTCCTGGGTGACTACCAGATCAATGACGACTGGTCGGTCTACTCCAACGCCACCGTCAGCAAGGTCAACAGCTTCGGCCGCTACGCGCCTGCGCCGGGCGTGGTGTACGTCGAGGACGGCACCCCGCAGGACATCAACTTCGGCGTGCGCTGCCGCGACTCCGCCGGTGCCGACGCCGATGGCTTCTGCACCTCGGGTTCCGACGGCCTCGGCACGTACTACTTCCACCGCTTCGCAGCGGGCGGCAACCGTGACGACACCGTCAGCGCCATCAACACCGACCTGCTGGTCGGCTTCGAAGGCCAGCTGACCGACACCATCGGTGTCGACTTCGGCATCCGTCGCACCAAGTACGAAGTCGGTACCCGCGGCAACGGTTACGTCGTGGCCGACCTGGCTGCCCAGGCCGCCACCCGTGGTGACTACGACTTCGCCGATCCGTACGGCGCGTCGGAAGAGACCCTGAAGGGCTTCACGACCACCATCAGCCGCGACTCGCAGTGGAAGACCGACGAGCTCTACGGCCTGGTCCACTTCGACCTGTTCGAGATGGGCGGCGGCATTTCCAACGCCGTTGTCGGTGCCGAGTACCGCGAAGACACCTTCTTCGACAACTACGACTCGCTGTCCGAGGCGGGTGCGGTGATCGGTTCGGCCGGCAACTCGTCGGGTGGCGACCGCACGGTCGGTGCCGCGTACTTCGAGTGGCTGTTCCCGTTCACCACCACGTTCGACGTGACGCTGGCCGGTCGCTACGACCGTTACAGCGACTACGGCAACGACTTCTCGCCGAAGATCTCGGCCCGTTGGCAGCCGCTCGACGAGCTGACCCTGCGCGCCTCCTACGGCCAGGGCTTCCGCGCGCCGCCGCTGGACATCCTGTCGCAGAAGACCACGTTCTCGGCCGAGCCCGTGTTCGATCCGCCGTCCTGCCTGGCCGTCGGCTCGCCGTCGACCTGCGAAATCCAGGTGGACACCTTCATCGTCGCCAACCCTGACCTGTCGTCGGAGCAGTCCACGCAGTACAGCGTCGGCGCGGTGTGGGCCCCGGTCGACTGGCTCGACCTGAGCGCGGACTACTACAACATCGAGATCGAGGACCTGATCAGCTTCATCGGTCCGCAGACGCTCATCAACCGTACGAACGATCCGAGCCTCGGCTCGATCCCGCCCGGCCTGAGCGTGACCCGCAACCCGAACAACGACCGCATCACGGAAGTCATCGCTGGCTACGCCAACGAAGGCCTCCTGGAGACGGACGGCATCGACTTCCGTGCCAACACGGACTTCGACCTGGGTGGCATGGGTCGCCTGCAGAACCGCCTGACGATCTCGTGGGTGAACGAGTACAACATCACCAACGCTGCCGGCATCACGACCGAGTACATCGGCCTGATGGGTCAGCCGCAGGAGCGCGCCAACCTGATGAACATCTGGTCGCAGGGCGACTGGACCTTCATCTTCAACACCAACTACATCGGCGGCCAGGAAGACTCCACCGGCCAGGTGGGCGGTTACGCCACCAACGATCTGCAGGTGTCTTGGGAAGCGCCGTGGAACGCCAGCATCGCGGTTGGCGCCACCAACATCGGTGATCGTTACCCGGAGCTGGTGCCGTTCGACGGCCGTACCTGGAACTTCTACCTGTACGACGCCTACGGCCGCACCACGTACCTGCGTTACACCCAGCGCTTCTGATCGAATCGCTGTTGCGACACCTCGAAGGGCCCCGCAAGGGGCCCTTCTTTTTTGTGCGGCGGATGGCCGTGCTTGTACGACGGGGGTTGGGCCAATTACGCTCGATGCGATGCCGACCTCGCTGATCATCGTCGACGACTTCCTGGACAACCCGCGCGCCCTGCGCGAGGCCGCGCTGCGGCTGACCTATCCGGCGGGCGAGAACATGTTCCCCGGCCGCAATTCCGTGGAGCGGATCAACCTGGACGGCCTGTCGGCACAGGTGTCGCGCCTGGTGGGCGAGCCGGTCCAGCCGATGCCGCCGACGCAGGCCCACGGCAAGTGCAGGATCACCCTGGCCGGCGACGTGGGCCGGGCGAAGGTCCATGTCGACACCGCCCACTGGTCCGGCATCCTCTACCTGAGCGAACCCCGGGATTGCCGCGGCGGGACCGAGTTCTTCCGGCACCTGCCGACCGACAGCGACCGCGCGCCGTACAACGACGCCGAGGCGCGGGCGATGGGTTACCCGTCGGCGCGCGAAGCGACCGCCGCGATCCTCGAACGGGACAGCACGGACGACGGCAAGTGGGAGATGACGATGCGCCTGCCGATGCGCTTCAACCGGTTGGTGCTGCTGCGTCCCTGGCTGTGGCACACGGCGGGCGAGGCGTTCGGCGACACGATGGAGAACGGGCGGCTGGTCTACCTGATGTTCTTCGCGTCCGCCGCGCGCGGCTGACCGGGCAGCACGCCATGAAGGACGACGACGACACCCGGCGCCAGGCGTGGTCCGCATACTGGGCGCAGGGCGCGCTGCATTCGTGCACGGGGAGTTTCGACGCCCGGTACAGCGGCGCGATCGGCGACTTCTGGGACACGTTCTTCGCGGACCTGGCGCAGGAAGAACGCGTACTGGACCTGGCGACGGGGAACGGCGCGTTGCCGCAGCGCCTGTGGGAGCGTGAGGGCACCACGGAAGGCCTGCGGATCGATGCGGTCGACCTGGCGGCGCTCGCGCCGCCCTGGTATCGGCCGGACGTGCATCGGGGCATCACCTTCCGGTCGGGCGTGGCGATGGAAGCGCTGCCCTATCCAGATGGCACGTTCGATCGCGTCACCAGCCAGTTCGGACTGGAGTACGCGCGCCGGCCCGAAGCCCTGTCGGAGTGCGTGCGCGTGGCGCGGCCCGGCGGGTCGCTGGCGTTCGTGCTGCACCACGCGGGTTCGGTGCTCGCGTCGGTGGGCCGGGTCGAACTGGAGAACCAGGCGTCCCTGCTCGCGCCGGACGGACTGCTGGTCGCCGCGCGCCGCGTGCTGCCCTGGATCGCACGGGCGCGTGCCAATGCGGTGGTGCAGGCCGATGCGGCCCGGGCCACGCGCGATCGCGATGCATACAACCAGGCGATGGCGCGGCTGGCCGCGAATGTCGCGGCCAGCGCGGTACCGGACGCCCTGGTCGAGGCCCGCGACCACGTGCACGGCCTGGTGGCCGGGGTCACCGCGGCGAACCTGGAGGCCTCCATCGAATCGATCGATGCCTACGCCGAGGCGATGCGCTCCGCGGCGCTGCGCACGCGGGAAATGCTGGAACATGCGCTCGATCCGGCGCAGGTCGCTGACATGGCGGCGTATTTCGAATCCGCCCGTCCGGAATGCGAGGTGCGCTACGTGCCGCTGGTCCAGCGCGAAGGCGTGCTGGCCTGGGGGTTCGTGGTGTCGCCATCGGCGAGCGCGAGGACGTCGAGCAACGGACCGAGCGCGCCGGAGTAGTGTCGCCACCTCCCGACCGACCGCGCATGCACCGGCTGGCGCACCTGCCACCGGCTGGGTGACTGCACCGCGCGATCGCTGCGATGGAAGTCCAGGCAGGCCGGATCCCACGGCAGTCCGGTGAACCCCACCAGGCGCCGGGCATGCGCCTCGACGTCGGCCACCAGGTCCTCGTACCGGCACTCCATCACCGGCAGCGGCAATGCGGACTGCCAGTGCCGCATCAGGCGTTCCTGCTGGACGATGTAGTGCCCGATCGCTGGCAGGTCGGTGGCCAGTGCCTCGTCCAGCGCAAAATTCTCGCCGTAGATGGATACCGCGATGTCGCGCGGATCGCGCCGGCACCAGATGACGCGGGCGCGCGGGAACATCAGCGCGACCAGGCCGAGGTTCAGGAAGTCCAGCGGCTCCTTGTCGACCAGGCGTTCGGCGGTGGCCGGCGCATGCCGCGTGGCGGCAGCCAGGTAGCGGTCGATCGATTCGCGGAGGACGCCGGGCGCGAGCAGCGACCTGGACGCGGGCCATCGCAGCGCCGCCGGGTCGTCCGTCCCCAGCCGCCGCGAGAGCATCGCGATGTCGGGCAGTTCGCCGCAGCCGTGCATCCGCGGGTGGCTGGCCAGGATCTGCTCGGTCAGCGTGGTGCCGCTGCGTGGCATGCCGACGATGAAGACCGGGCGGTCGTCGTTGCTCGCCGAGGCGGCGCGCGTCGCGAACAGCTCGTGCGGGAAGGCGGCGATGATGCGGTCCACCCGGGCGCGGAATGCCGCCGCGTCCGGCTCGCCCGCCACGCGCCGGCGCGCGGCGTTGGCGTCGTGCCAGTGGCCCATCGCCGCGGCATGGTCGCCGCGTGCATCGCGCGCCTTGCCCAGCGCATAGCCGAGCAGGGCGCGGTCGTCGTCGCTGGTCCCGTCCCGTGCCAGCAGTCGCGCCGCGCGGTCCATCACGGCATCCGGCGCCTCGCCGCGCAACAGGCCCACCAGGCCCGCGAGCGCGAACGGCCAGTCGGGGTGCAACGCGAGCGCGCGCTCGTAGGCGTCGCGGGCGGAGTCGCGCTCGCCCGCATCCTCGGCCGCCTGGGCAAGCGCGAGCCAAAGCGCATCGGAGTCCGGCAGCAGCGCCACGCCCTCCTGGAAGCACGCGACGGCACGGGACTGGAAGCCGAGGCGGGCCAGGCTCTCGCCGGTGCGCAGCCGCGCCTGCACGTCCGCCGGCTGCCGTTCCAGCAGCGCCTGCCACAACGGCAGGGCATCCGCGGGCCAGCCGCTGCGGAACTCGACGTCGGCCAGCGCGCGCAGCGCGACCGGATCGGCCGGTGACAGTGCATGCGCCTGCCGCAACGCGTCCCGCGCCTCGGCGTCGCGATGCGCGCGCAACAGGGTGGTGCCGAGGAACCGCCACGCTTCGGCAAACGCCGGGCGCTGGCGGGTGGCGGTGCGGAAGTGGGCGAGGGCCGGCTCCAGGTCGCCCGCATGCGCCTGCAGGCATGCGAGCTGGAAGTGGATGTCGGCGCGGTCCGGTGCGCGCCGGCTGGCCTCCTCCATGTGCCGCAGTGCGACATCCGGCTGCCCGCGCCGCACGGCCAGCTGGGCCGCGAGCTGGTGGGTGGCGGGGTGTCCGGGCGCCTCCCGCAGCAACTGGTCCAGCCGGTCGCCGGCGTCGTCCAGTGCGTTGCGCTGCACCAGCGCGACGACTTCCGCGAGCCTGGCGTCGATGGACCTGCCGTCGCCGCCGGTGCTGTCGGTCGGGTGCGCCATGCTCAGAGTTCGCCCAGCTCGCTCGCCCCGTCGTAGTAGTCGAGCAGGCCTTCGACGGTGCGGGTCACCAGCTCGCGTTCCAGCGCGGTCAGCAGCGGATGCCAGATGTCGAAGATCAGCACGACACGGCGTTCGCCGCCGCGGTTCCAGGCTTCGTGCTGGATGGTGTCGTCGAAGATGAAGAGTTCGCCCGGCACCCACGGACGGATGTCGTCGCCCACGCGGAATGCGCAGCCGTCGGGCACGACCAGCGGCAGGTGGACCGTCAACCGCGTGTTGGTGGCCCCGTTGTGCGCGGGGATGTGGGCGCCGGGCTGCAGTTCGGAGAACAGCACCGCCGGAGCGCGCGAACGGATGTGCACCATCGGCGCCTGTTCCACCGCCGCGACGGTGGCGGGGCAGCGCGCGCAGTGGGCATCGATCCGGTCGCCGTGCTTCCACAGGAAGTACGCGCCCCAGGCGAGGTTGTGGTCGAGCTCGGCGAACTGTGCGCTGGTCTCGCCCGGCCGGGTCTGCACGTAGGGCTCGAAGCCGGCGCGGTCGCCACTGGAGACGGCCTCGAGCTCGGCGAGGATGGCCGGCGTGGCGGCCTCGACCGCGGGCGCCCAGTCGAAGTCCTCACGGTGGAAGAACTGGATGGCCGGCAGTTCCGGCATCGCGAGGTGGGCCGGCCGCGCGGTGATGAACGCCCGCCGGCCGGTCAGGATGTCGAGGCAATGCTCGTACCGTTCGACGTCGCGCGGCCGCTCCTGCGCGCGGAGCCCGGCGGTGCGCGCGTCCAGGAAGTCGCGCAGTTCCCGCTGGTTGGCCGCGGCGGCGGCGCGCGCGGCGTCGATCGTCTGGCGCAACTGCGGTGCGCGCGCGAGTTCCGGCGGAAGGACCTGCAGGCCGGTGCTCCAGCACAGCGCCGCCTCGCGGGTGCGCCCGGCAGACTCGAGTAGCCGCGCCTTCTCGAACAACGCACCCCAGGCACCGGGATCGTGCCGGATCGCGGCATCCAGTGATTCGATCGCGCGGTCGCTGTCGCCCTCGGCCACGTGGATGCGCGCCATCAACGCATGGGCGAGCGCGTGCGTCGGCCGGGCGGCCAGCGCCTTGTGCAGCAGGTCGCGCGCGGCCGCCCGGTCGCCGAGTGCGAGGTGGCATTGCGCCAGGCGGGTCATCGCCTCCACCTGGCCGGGCGCGAGCGACAGCAGCTGCATCCAGGATCGCGCCGCGCGGGCATGGTCGCCGCCCGCGCTGGCCTGTTCCGCCTCGCGGGCCAGGGCGCCGATCCGGCGGGACAGGTCTTCGGCGGGCGCGGTCGACATGCGCCCATGATAAGGCGCCGCACCACGCGCCGTGGCGCGCGGGCGGCGTCGGCTCAGGTGCCGTCTTCGACGCGCTGGACGGATTGCACGACCACCGTGCCGGACGGATCCACGCCCCATTGCCTGTCCTGCCATTCCCAGTAGGCGCGGGGATGCCAGTATTTCCGCTGGTAGTAGTCATTGCCGTCGATCGTCATGCCGAGGGCTTCGGCCACGTACGACGACGTCGACCCGCCGGCCGTCGGGCCCACCAGCTTGATCGTCATGCCGATCGCCGATCCACCCACCCGCGATCCGGCCTGCTGTCGCAAGCCGCGCCGCATGACCCGTTCCAGCCGCGGCTTGGCGGACGCATCGCCATAGGTGTCCATCAGCGGCCGGCCGATCGTGAACGCGTCGCGACCCTCGGCCGGCGAAAACGCGGCCCAGTATCGCTCGCGCCAGCCGATGAAACCGGGATAGCCACGCTGGGCCGCGATGTCCATCCACGCGTAGCCGCGGGGCCGGTCGACAGGCGTGCCGGTCCCGGTCCAGTACAGGTGCGCGAGCATCGCCTGCGCCGGCTTGTCGGCATAGCGCGCGGCGCGGCGGAACGCGGTCATCGCCTGCTTCGGGAAGCCGTCGTCCAGTGCCCGCATGCCCTCGATCCGGTGTCGCAGGTCGGGGTGGTGGCTGAGGTATCCGGCAGCGATCACCGCGCCGTCGATCGGCGCGTCACGTGGCACCGGAGGCGCGCCCGCCGCGTTCGCGCATGCGAGGGAAAGCACTGCGAGCAAGCCGCAGCCAGGAAGTTTGGTTCGGTTCGACATGCTGGCTCGCTCCATGAGGGATCGGCCAGTGGTACGCGCGACATGCGCGCGGCGTCGCAGGATGCTGCGCTACAGGTCCTGCTCGTAACGCACGTAGGGCACGGTGCCCTCTTCCTCGTCGCCCTCGTACGCGGGCGAGAAGGGATTGCGGCCGCGGGTGACCACGTTTTCCGCGCCGACCGTGAGCTTGCCGCTCCACGGGGTGCGCCAGGTCAGTCCCAGGCCCAGGCCCTGCCATTGTTCCGGCTGGCCAGGCACGTCGACCACGCGGCCGACGATGCTCGCGCCGAAGTCGCCGATGCCGCCGCCGATGCTCAGGCTCTTGCTGCTCCAGCGGTCGGCCAGCGCAGGCACCTGGTCGGCAGGCACCAGGCGTGCGTGCGCGACCGTGCCGCCGATCGACACCACGGCTTCGCTGCCGAAGGTCTTCTGCGCGAACAGGGTGAGGTCGGTCTGTTCGAAACGCGCGCCGCGTGGCGAGAGCCACGACGGCAGCATGTCGCGCCCGGTCCCGACGGTCAGGCCCAGGCGGTTGCCCGCGCGCAGCAGGCTGGCGGTGGCGCTCGCGCGCTTGCCACCCGGGTTGCCGATACCACCGGCGAGCGCGGCGACGCTGCAGTTCTCGGCCAGGTTGCCGATCGCGCCCGCGATCCCGTTCTTGCGGTCGCACAGCAGGCCGAGCGAGTCGCCGTCCTGCAGTCCGAACGCCGCATCGAGCGAGGTCTGGCCGAACTTCCAGCGCGTGCCGGCGTCGCCGGCGGCGGGTTCGAGCAGCAACACCGCTTCGAGCTTGTCGTTGTTCCAGACCGGAAGCGCGGCCTGGTCGTCGGCCCGCGACGTCTGCGCATGCGCAATGCCCGACAGCGCGAACGCGGCGGCGAGCAGGCAGGCAGGCAAGGTTGGCGAGTGGCGCTTTGGCATCGCTGGATACGACCGGCTCCGGGCCGGCAAGTTCCCCGTCTGGGGCAGGCGGTCAGCCTACCGGATTTATGTTTCCTTAACAATCCATCCGGGGGCGTCTAGGGATCGTGAAGAGGCCGTCGCAGGATGCGTGAAGGCCTTACTGGAGGCTGGGCGGAGGCTCCATCGCCGGCGTCCCCGCCGCGAACAGGGCGGCGATCTGGTCGGCGTCGAAATGGTAGCGCTCGCCACAGAACTCGCACCGGATCTCGGCCATGCCCTCCTCGGCGGCCGCACGGGCCTCGTCCTCGCCGAGGGACCGCAGGACCCCGGCCACCCGCTCGCGCGAGCAGGAACACTCGAAGCGCAGGGGCTGCTGGCCCAGCATCCGCACGTCCTCGTCGTGGAACAGCCGGTGCAGCAGCGTCGCGACCGGCCAGTCCAGCAACTCCTGCGGGGCGAGCGTGTCCAGGAGGGCGCTGGCCCGGGTCCAGCCGTCGTCGTCGCCGGCATCGCCCGGCAGCTTCTGGAGCATGATCCCGGCGGCGTGGGCATCGTCCGCGGCCAGGAGCAGGCGGGTCGGCAGCTGTTCGGATTGCCTGAAGTAGTCCTCGAGGGCGCCCGCAAGGGTCGGTGCCTCCAGCGGGACCAGCCCCTGGTAGCGGGTCGGGTCGCGCCCGCCCGGCGCCGGGTTCTCGATCGTGATCGCCAGGATCGCGCCGGTGCCGAGCTCGCGCAGGTCGCTCCCGGGCGTCGACGCATCGTCCTCGTCCAGCCGCGCGATGCCGCGCAGCGTGCCGGACGCCGTGCATTCGGCGAACAGCAGGCGCAGCGGTCCCTCCTCGCCACGCAGCTGCAGCGACAGCCGGCCCTCGACCTTCGCGTGCGCCGTCAGCAACGCCGTCGCCACCGCAGCCTGGCCGAGCAGCAGCGCCACCTCCCGCGGATAGTCCGCGCGCGAGGTGATGTCCCGCCAGGCGGCGTCCAGGTGCACGCGCACGCCGCGCACGCCGGCATGCTCCAGCAGGAAACGGGTCAGGCGGTCGGGGTCCCGGGAGGCGTCATCCATGGATCGGGCAAGTACCATTGCACGCTCGTTGCGCGCAGGAATTGTATGGCCACATCCGTGAAGCGAAAGCGCGGACCGGTGCGACGCTGGGTGCGGCGGCTCGCGTTGCTGGCGCTCGTGCTGCTGTCGTTCTCGGTGCTGCAGGTGCTGGTCCTGCGATTCGTCGACCCGCCGTTCAGCGCGTTCATGGCGGCGCGGCAGTTCGAGGCCTGGGGCGACGGGGACGCGGGTTTCAGGGTCGCCTACGACTGGCGCGACCTCGATGCGATCTCCCCGCACGTGCCGGTCGCGATGATCGCCGCGGAGGACCAGCGGTTCGCGGAGCACGCCGGTTTCGACTTCGTGGCGATCGAGCAGGCACGCGCGGCGCACGCGCGCGGCGAGCGGCTGCGCGGCGCGAGCACGATCAGCCAGCAGGTCGCCAAGAACCTGTTCCTGTGGAGCGGCCGCAGCTGGGTGCGCAAGGGGCTGGAGGCCTGGTACACCGTGCTCGTCGAGGCGCTCTGGCCGAAGTCGCGGATCATCGAGGTGTACGTCAACGTCGCCGAGTTCGGCGACGGCGTCTACGGGGCCCAGGCGGCGGCCCGTACCTGGTTCGGCAAGGACGCGGCCTCGCTCGCTCCGTGGGAGGCCGCGCGGCTCGCCGCGGTCCTGCCCAGCCCCCGGCGCTACAGCGTTCCCCGGCCCGGTCCGTACGTGCGCGGCCGCACCTCGGCCATCCAGCGCCAGATGCGCCAGATCGGCGGCACCGGCTACCTCGGTTCACTCGACCCCTGATCCGTGCCGCCCGGCGCCCGGCGTCCGGGTACCATCCGCCCATGTCGCGCGACCTCCTCACCATCGTCATCGCCGCCTGCAACGAGGCCGAGTCGCTGCCACTGCTGCAGCCGCGCATCGCCGCCGTGCTCGACCAGCTGTCGGTGCGGGACGGCATCGACGGGCGCGTGCTGTACGTCGACGACGGCAGCGTCGACGGGACCTGGGCACTGCTGCAGTCCTTCGCCGACGCCGATCCGCGGGTCGGGGTGATGCGGCTGTCGCGCAACTTCGGCAAGGAGGCCGCACTTACAGCCGGCCTCGACCAGGTGGACGAGGGCGCCGCGCTGATCCTCGACGCGGACGGGCAGGACCCGCCGGAACTCGTCCCGCGCTTCGTCGAGTTGTGGCGCGAGGGCTACGACGACGTGCACGGCACGCGGCTGGAGCGCGAAGGCGAGGGCTGGCTCAAGCGCGCCACGGCGCATGCGTTCTACCGCGTGATCGGCCGGCTCTCGAAAACCCCGATCCCGCGCGACACCGGCGACTTCCGGCTGCTGTCGCCGCGCGCGCTGGCCGCGCTCAGGCAGTTGCGCGAGCGCCACCGTTTCATGAAGGGCCTGTTCGGCTGGGTGGGCTACAACCGCGTCTCGGTGCCGTACCAGCGCGATGCACGGCTGGCCGGCGTCACCAAGTTCAACTTCTGGAAGCTGTGGAACTTCGCGCTGGAAGGCGTCACCAGCTTCAGCACGGCCCCGCTGCGGATCGCGACCTACCTGGGGGTCGCCACCGCCCTGCTGGCCTTCGGGTACGGCCTCTGGATCATCCTGAAGGCGCTCTTCTGGGGCGACCCGGTCGCCGGCTGGCCGACGATGATGGCGGTGATCCTGTTCCTGGGCGGCACCCAGCTGGTCGCGCTCGGCCTGATCGGGGAGTACCTGGGCCGGCTGTATGACGAGGCCAAGCAGCGGCCGCTGTACCTGGTGGATGCCTGGCGCCCGCCCACGGGAGTATCCTCGTGGCAGGTCCATCCGGGGCAAGGAGGGAGCCATGCGCAGGGTCCGGCACCTGCTCGAGGCCAAGGCGCCTGAGGTCTTCGCGATCGGCCCCGATGCCCCGGTGATCGACGCCATCCGGCTGATGGCGGAGAAGGGCATCGGCGCGGTGGTGGTGATGCAGGCCGGCCGGCTGGCGGGGATCCTTTCCGAGCGCGACTACGCGCGCAAGATCGTGCTGCAGGGGCGCTCGTCGCGCGACACCCCGGTGCGGGACATCATGACGGCGAACGTCGTCACCGTCCGCCTCGACGACAGCGTCGACCACTGCATGCAGCTGGTCACCGACAAGCGTATCCGCCACCTGCCGGTGCTCGAGCGCGACGCGGTGCTCGGCGTGGTGTCGATCGGCGACCTGGTGCGCGCGGTGATCGAGGACCAGCAGCTCGAGATCGACCAGCTGCAGCGCTACATCGCGTCGTGACACCCGGCATGCACTACTTCGCGTAGCGGCCGCCGCACTCGGCGTCCCCGCCCGGCCCAAGCTCGATCGTCGCCAGCAGCGCGGCCGGCGGCGCGATGCTGCCGAGCGCGAGCGCGATCGCCGCGCGCAAGCCGACGCGCGCCGGGTCGGGCGAGAAGGACGGGTCGGCGAACGTGCCACGCAGCAGCAGCGGTGACCGGAACACGAAGAGGCTGCGGTCCTTCGGTCGCGGCCGGAGCGTCATCGCGAGCGTCTCGTTGCGCAGGTCGACGGTGCCCTCGCCGACGATGATGGTGTCGGTGGTGTCGAACGCGAGCGCGCGCGCGGACATGACCCCGCCCTCCACCGCGAAGTCGGCGAAGGCGCAGCGGACGGGCACCTTGCGGTCGCCGGTGATCATGAACTTCAGTGCCTCGGCGATGTCCAGGCCGGCGTATTCCATCAGCAGGTTGCTCACCTGGCCACGGCCCATGCCGAGCGCGACGTCGCCACTGGAAGTCGCGAGCATCTTCGCGACGGAGTTGCCGCTGCCCGCAAGCGCGATGTCGCCGCCGATGCGGCCGATCGCGCCCTGGGCGAGCTCGGCCTGCGGCATCAAGCGCTTCAGGTCGAGGCCGCGGACCGCCGCCTGCGCCTGCACCCGGATCGGCGACTCGCGGCCATCGAGCCGGATGGTGGAGCGCACGTTGCCGCCGGCGACGCCGAAGTCCAGCGGATCCAGGCGCAACAGCCCGCCCTCGAGCAGCAGGTGGGCGTCCATGTCGTCCAGCGGCAGGCGGGTACCGACGATGCGCGCCGCGCGCAGGCGCACATCCGCATCCATCGCGCCGAGTTTCTCCAGGTCGTACGGAGTGTCGGGCAGCAGCCGGCCACGGGCGGCGACGGCCGCGGGTTCGCCGGGCGGCGCACCGATGAAGCCCCCGAGGTCCTCGAGGTCAAGCCGGTTCGAGGCCAGGTCCGCGCGCAGGTAGGGGCGGTCGCCGGAGGCGTCCACGTTGGCGTCGCCGGCCAGGTCGCTGTCGCCGACCTTGCCCTCGAAGTCGTCGTAGTGCCAGGCGTTGCCGTCGCGGAAGAAGTGGCCGTCCAGTGCGTAGGCCGGGGTGGGCGGCAGGGCCAGGCCGAGCAGGGGATACAGGTCTTCCAGGTCGGCACCCGACAGCGCCAGCTGCAGGTCGAAGTCGGTGAGCCGGAGTGGATCGACCAGGGTGCCGCGCGCATGGGCATGGGTGTCACCCGCGCTCGCCCGGACGTCGAGGCGATAGGGCCGTTCGCGGTTTCGCAATTCCAGCGGCGATTCCGCGCGTCCTTCGACCACGAAGGGATTGCCCTGCCAGCGCCCGCTGCCCGTGCCGGTGATCGCCGGCGCCGCGTCGTCCTTCCCGGCGGGCACGCTGTCCAGGTCGAGCTCCACCATCGTATCGGCCGCCGCGTCCACCACCTGCAGGTGCCCGTCCTCGATCCAGAGGCTGCGGAACTCCGGAGGGTCGTCGGCGGGGTCGTCGTCGAAGACCCAGTTGCCCACGCCGCCCGGTCCCTTCTCGAGGAACGCGCGCGGCCGGTCGAGGCGCAGTTCCGGGATGCGGACGTCACCGCGCAGCAGCGGCCAGACCTCGATGGCGATGCGCAGCCGGTCGGTCGACGCCATGACCGGCCGCTCCGCCCAGTCGGCGTTGCCGAGCTGCAGCCGGTCGGCGGTGACCACGGTGGTGTGCCCCAGGTCGACGTCGAGGTCGCCGCGGATCTCGAACGCGCGCCCGGTGCGGGCCTCGACCTGGCGCTCCACGGGACCCTTGAACCAGTTCCAGTCCCAGAGCAGCAACAGCAGCGCGATGCAGAGCAGCAACAGTCCGATGCCGGCCCGCCACGGATGCGCCGCGGCCGCGCGTGCCTCCACGCCGGCGCGGGTCCGCGCCGCCTGGAGCATTCCGCGAAGATCCGGTCGTGCAGCGCCCATGCCGCAAGATCACCGCGTGGCGGTCAAACGAAGGTGAATGCGCCCTGGCGCGTGCTCAGGCGTTCGCGAGCGCCTGCGCGTGCTCCCGGGTCGCGGCGAACTCCAGGTCCGGCCAGCGCTCCTGGGCCAGCTGCAGGTTCACCCGGGTCGGGGCCAGGTACACCAGCTGCCCGGCGGCGTCCTCGCCCAGGTTCATCGCGTTCCTGTCGCGGAACTCCTCGAGCTTGCGCGCGTCGGTCCCCTTCACCCAGCGCGCGGTGGTGACCTGCACCGGCTCGAACGCGGCATCGACGCCGTACTCGTCCTTCAGCCGGTAGGCGACGACGTCGAACTGCAGCACGCCCACCGCGCCCAGGATCAGGTCGTTGCTCATCAGCGGCCTGAAGAACTGGGTCGCGCCTTCCTCCGACAACTGCGCAAGCCCTTTCTGCAGCTGCTTGAGCTTGAGCGGATCGCGCAGGCGCGCGCGGCGGAACAGTTCGGGCGCGAAGTTCGGGATGCCGGTGAAGGCGAGCTTCTCGCCCTCGCTGAAACTGTCGCCGATCGAGATGGTGCCGTGGTTGTGGATGCCGATGACGTCGCCGGGGTAGGCGGTCTCCACGATCTCGCGGTCCGAGGCCATGAAGGTCAGCGCGTTGGC
>CAMPJU010000007.1 GCA_946886995.1 uncultured Lysobacteraceae bacterium | reverse complement strand
CCTTGACGCTGGTCTTGCCGTTGCTGCCGGTGATCGCGACGACCTTGCCCGGCCGATCGTGCTGCGCCGCGGCGGCGAGGTCGGCCAGCGCGCGCGTGGTATCCGCGACGACGACCTGCGGCACCGCGACATCGACCTCGCGCGACACCAGCACCACGCCCACGCCGGCATCGGCCGCGGCGGCGACGTGGTCGTGGCCGTCGAATCGCTCGCCCTGGAGCGCGACGAACAGGACCCCGGCCCCGTTGGCCGACAGCGTGCGGGTATCCGTCGCGACGGCGTCGATCACCGGCGGCGTGGCGGGCACGCCGACGATCCGGCCACCCGTCGCGCGCGCCACCTGCTCGAGCGTCATCGGCTTCATGGACGCGACTCCAGCGCATCGCGCGCGACCGCCGTGTCATCGAACGGATGCCGCACCCCGTTCACTTCCTGGTACGGCTCGTGGCCCTTGCCGGCGACCAGCACGATGTCCTCGGGACCGGCTTCGCCGATGGCGCGCACGATCGCCGCGCGCCGGTCGCGTTCGACCGCGACCGCCCGCTTGCCGCTGAAGCCGGCCAGGATGTCGGCAACGATCGCGTCGCCATCCTCGTTGCGCGGGTTGTCGTCGGTCACCAGCACGACGTCCGCCAGCCGCTCGGCGACGGCGGCCATCTCGGCACGCTTGCCCCTGTCGCGCTCGCCGCCGCACCCGAACACGCAGAACAGGCGCGCGCCGGCGTGCGCGCGCAGCGACGCGAGCGCCTGTTCCAGCGCGTCCGGCGTATGCGCATAGTCCACCACCACCAGCGGCAAGCGCCCGTCGCCGCCGAGGCGGTTCATGCGCCCGGGAACCGGTTGCAGCGACTCCAGCGCATTGGCGATGTCGCCGGGCCCGTCGCCCAGCGCATGCAGCACGCCCGCGACCGCCAGCAGGTTGTCGACGTTGAAGCGGCCGAGCAGCGGCGAATGCACCGGGTAGCGCTCGTCCTCCACGACCAGCACGAACGCCGTCCCGCTGTTGTCGAGGTGCACGTCCTCCGCGCGCAGGTCGGCGCCGGCCGCGCCGCGGGAACTCAGGCCCAGGCTGCGCAGACCCGCCGGCAGCTGGCCGCGCAGGCGGCGGCCGAACGCATCGTCCAGGTTGAGCACCGCGGCGCGCAGGCCCGGCCACGCGAACAGCCGCGCCTTCGCCGCGCCGTAGCTGTCCATGTCGCCGTGGTAGTCCAGGTGGTCGCGGGTGAGGTTGGTGAACACCGCCACGTCGAAGTGCACGCCATCCACCCGACCCTGGTCGAGTGCGTGCGAGCTGACCTCCATCGCCACGGCGCGCGCGCCGGCGTCGCGCAGGTCGGCAAGCAGGCCATGCAGCTGCAGCACCTGCGGCGTGGTAAATCCGGTCGGGCGTACCTGTCCGTGCAGGCCCGCGCCGAGGGTGCCGACGCTCGCGCCGCGCACGCCGCGGCGGTGCCAGGCCTGCGCCAGCAACTGCACCGTCGAAGTCTTGCCGTTGGTGCCGGTGATGCCGACCACGTCCATCGCCGCGCTGGGGCGTCCGTGGAACTGGTCGCCCAGCGATCCCAGCCGCGCCCGCAACCCGGGGACGGCGATCGCGCCGTCCGGTACAGGGAGGTCGCGCGGCGCCGGTGGTTCGTACAGCACCGCGACCGCACCGTCGGCAAGTGCCTTCGCCGCGAACGCCATTCCGTGCGTGCCGAAGCCCGGCAGCGCGACGAACACGCTGCCACGGCGCACGGCGCGGCTGTCCTGCACCAGGCCGGTGGCCACCAGGCCGGCCGGCACGCCGGCGACGTCGGGCAGCAGTTCGGCAAGCGGCATGGCGCGGGTCATGGCGCGGCTCCGGCCGGGGAGGACGACGCCGTTGCCGGCGCGGGCGCGGGCTCTGCCGCCTGCGCCTTCGCCTGCGCCGCCAGCCAGGTCTCGATGTCGTCGGGCGGCACGTCCATCAATCGCAGCGTCCCGGCCATGACGTCCCGGAACACGGGCGCGGCCACCGCGCCGCCGCCGTAGCCGTAGCCCTTCGACGCATCCGGCTCGTTGATCACCACGACCATGGAGAAGCGCGGGTGCTCGACCGGCACGACGCCGGCGAACAGCGAGATGTACTCGCGCGAATAGCCCCCGACCGGGCTGTACTTGCGCGCGGTGCCTGTCTTGCCCGCGACGTGGTAGCCCAGGATCGCCGCGCCGGTGGCGGTACCGCCCGGTTCGGTCACGGTCTGCATCATCGCCAGCACGTCGTCGGCGATGCGCTCGTCAAGGATCCGCTCGCCCTCGCCCTGCTGGCCCTGCACGAAGGTGGGCGTCACCAGGCGTCCGCCGTTGGCGAGTGCCGCGTAGGCCACCGCGACCTGGAGCGGCGTCGCCGACAGCCCGTAGCCATACGACATCGTGGCCTTGGTGGTGCCGCTCCATTGCGCCGGCTCGGCGAGCACCCCGGCGGCCTCGCCGGGAAAGCCGCTGCCCGGCTTGTCGCCATAGCCGAAGCGGCCGACGAACTCGTGGAAGAAGTCGTCGTCCAGCTGCTTCGCCAGCTTGGCCGCGCCGACGTTCGAGCTCTTGGTGATGACGCCGGCGACGGTCAGCGCGCCGTAGTTGCGGTAGTCGTTGATCGTGAACCGTCCGTTGGCCATGTAGCCCGGGGACGTGTCGACGATGGTCGTCGGCGTCACGATGCCGCTGGCCAGCGCCGCCGCGATGGTGATCGGTTTCATGGTCGAGCCCGGCTCGACGACGTCCGTGACGGCGCGGTTGCGTCGCGCGTCCCGGTCACCGCCATCCAGGTCGTTGGGGTTGTAGCTGGGGAGGTTGGCCATGGCCAGCACGCCGCCGGTTTCGACGTCGAGCACCACCACCGACCCGCTGCTGGCACCGGACTCCAGCAATGCGCGGCGCAGTTCGCGGAACGCCAGGTACTGGATCCGGCGATCGATGGTGAGCACCAGGTCGCGGCCGGGCTCGGCGGGTTCGACCAGGTCGACGTTCTCCACGATCCGCCCGTGCCGGTCGCGGATCACCTTCTTCGTGCCCGGCTCGCCCCGCAGCCATTCGTCGAACGCGAGCTCCAGCCCTTCCTGGCCGAAGTCGTCGATGTTGGTGAAGCCCAGCACGTGTGCCAGCGCCTCGCCCTGCGGGTAGAAGCGGCGGAATTCACGCTGCGACGCGACGCCGGGGATGCCGAGGTCGAGGATCGCGCGCGCTTCGTCGGGGTTCATGCGCCGCTTGAGGTAGACGAACTCCTTGTCGGCACGTTGCGACAGCCGTCGCAGCAGGTGGTCGTGCGGCACGCCGAGCGCACCCGCCAGTTCCGGCAGGCGGTCGGTGGCCTTCAGCAGTTCCTGCGGGTTGGCCCACACCGACTCGACCGGCGACGACACCGCCAGCGGTTCGCCGTTGCGGTCGGTGATCATGCCGCGCGACGTGGGGATCGGGATCTCGCGCAGGAAGCGGGCGTCGCCCTGCTGGCGGTAGAAGTCGTCGTCGACCAGCTGCAGTTCGACCGCGCGCACGACCAGCGCCAGCGAACAGAGCGCCAGCGCACCGCCGACCAGCGACAGGCGACCACGCAGGCTGAACGGCGCGCGGTTGCGCGGCTTCGGCGCGGCCTTGCGGCGCGGCTGGCGCGGGCTCATGGACGCACCACCACGGTTTCGTCGCCCTCCGGGAACTTCATCCCGAGGCGGTTGCGCGCGACCTGGTCGATCCGGTTGCTCTCCGCCCATGTCGCCTGCTCGAGCTGCAGCCGGCCGAAGCCGATCTCCAGTTCGTCGCGCGCATGCTCCAGGCGGGTGAGCGTGGCGAACGCCTGTCGGTGCAGGTGCCGCGCGTGGACAACGGCGATCGCGGACGCGACGTTCGCGACCACCAGCACGACGAGGAGCAGCCGGACGTTCATGGCCCCACCCGCTCGGCGATGCGCAGCACCGCGCTGCGTGCGCGGGGGTTGGCCTGCAGCTCCGCGTCGCCCGCCTTCACCGCGCCGCCGAGCGCGCGCAGCGTCGGCGTGAACGGTTCGACCACGGGCATCCGCCGGTTGGTGGGCGGCGCCTTCGCGTGCCGGGCGATGAATTGCTTGGCGATCCGGTCCTCGAGCGAATGGAAGCTGATCACCACCAGCCGCCCGCCCGGACGCAATGCATCGTGCGCGGCGTCGAGCCCTGCGTGCAGATCATCCAGTTCGCGGTTCACGTGGATGCGGATGGCCTGGAAGGTGCGCGTGGCCGGATGGATCCGGCCTTCGCCGCGCGGTACCACCGACGCCACGAGCGCGGCGAGGTCCGCGGTGCGTTCGAATGGCTGTTCCGCGCGGCGCGCGACGATCGCGCGGGCGATGCGCCGCGACATGCGCTCTTCGCCGAGCGTCCACAGCACATCGGCGATCTCGCGCTCGTCGGCGCGTGCCAGCCACGCGGCCGCGGACTCGCCGGAGCCGGGGTCCATCCGCATGTCGAGCGGGCCGTCCTTGCCGAACGAGAACCCGCGCCCGGCAACATCGAGTTGCGGCGAGGAGACGCCGAGGTCGAGCAGCACGCCGTCGAGGCCATCGCGCACGGCGTCCCAGTGCCCAAGCTCGGCGAAACTGCCCTGGCGGATGGCGACGCGCGGATCCTCGCCGAATGCGCGGGTGGCCACTTCGATCGCCTCGGGGTCCTTGTCCATCAGCAGCAGCCGGCCTCCGGGGCCGAGTCGTTCCAGCACGTCCCGTGCATGTCCGCCACGCCCGAACGTCCCGTCCAGGTACGTGCCGCCGGGCAACACGCGCAGGCCTTCCACTGCCTCCGCGAGCATCACCGGCAAGTGGATCGCCGGCGTGTCGGCGGACCGGTCGCGCCGGTCCGCTGTCGTCACAGCTGCAGGTCGAGCAGCTCCTCGCCCAGATCCTCGTCGGCAAGCACCTGCCGGATCTGTTCGTGGTGCGCCTGCTCGCTCCACAGTTCGAACTTGTCGCCCATGCCCAGCAGCACCGCGCGCCGGTCGATGCCGACGGCGTTGCGGTGGCTGGCGGGAATGGAGATGCGGCCGCTGGCGTCCGGCTCGACCGGCGTCGCGGCGCCGACCAGCTTCAGCTGGAAGGTGCGACTTGTGCGCCGGGTGCGCGGCAGGCTGTTGACCTGGTCGCGGACCTTTTCCCAGACGGACTCGGGATACAGGTACAGGGAGCCGGCCTCGAACGGGTTGTAGGTGATGACCAGGCGGTTGCCGGCGCGCGCCACGGGATCGCGGTAGGCGGTCGGGATCGCCAGCCGCCCCTTGTCGTCGATCGTGATGAGGGTCTCGCCCTGGAACATCCGCCCTGCCTGCCCGTGTGGAGGTCTGCGCCGGTCGCGCTAGCCACGGAATCCCCGGATTCCCCCGGATTTCCCACGTGCCGCCACATTAGGAGTCAGCCCACAGGGTTGTCAACAACTTTTCCGGGCAATTTTTGTTTGCCGGTCAATGAGTTGCGACGAACTTCAGAGTCTGGTTCAAGACTTATCCACTAAGCCCTGATTCGTCTCAATTTCTGAGATCAACGCCTTGTGAAGGGGTGACCGGCGGCGTCGGCCGCGCGTACCCGCCCCGGGCTGCTGCGGTGCAACAACCCCGCCTAAGATGCGCGGAGGTGCCAGGTGAGGTAGGTGAAATGACAAGGTGGAAAGCATTCGGCCTGGCGGGCGGCGTTGGACTGGTGCTGTTTGCCGCGGGCCTCGGGCTCGGGTTCGCCATGGCCAACGCGACGCGCGGCATGCTGGTGACCCGGGCATTCATGGAAGAGCGGCTGGCGGAATGCGGCCACATGGCCAACCTGTTCGGCGTGGCGGAAGAGGGCTCCCATGTCCGCACGCTGCTGGGCCTGGAACTGACGCCCTGCGGGATGCTGATCGACACCTGGCCCCACCAGATCGAGCCTTCGGACGGGGAAGTGGTTGCCCGCATCCTGGCCGCCCGGGCCGTGGCGGAAGCCGAACGACAGGCGGCGGCCGAGGCAAGGAACAAAGTGGCGGAGCCGGCCGATAAGCCGGGTTCTGTCTAGGACAGTCATTCCTCTAGGCGCATCGTCACCGATACGCTCGAGCAGCCTACCCGGACCCGACGCGGGCAACGTCATGGGGTCCCTATTTGGCCTTGCTCCCGGTGGGGTTTGCCGTGCCGGCCTGTTGCCAGGCTCGCGGTGCGCTCTTACCGCACCATTTCACCCTTGCCTGTGCCCTTGCGGGCCATCGGCGGTATCTTTCTGTTGCACTTTCCGTCGGCTCGCGCCGCCCAGGCGTTACCTGGCACCGTGCCCTGTGGAGCCCGGACTTTCCTCGGCACCTCCGAAAAGGTGACGCGACTGCCTGGCCGACTCCGCCACGCGCATTGTGGCACGCGGGGGATTAATCGCTGCCGTAGAGGGCCTTGCGGGGGGCGCCGCTGAGCTCGGCCGCCAGCTTGGCCGCGGTGGAAGGTGGCAGGTGCTCGCCCAGTCGGGCATACAGGCGCCGGCCTTCGGCCAGGCGCGCGGCCGTCTCGTCGGCAGCGCCCTGCACCACGAGTACGAATTCGCCGCGACGCTGGTCCGGATCGGCCGCCACCCGGTCGCGCAATTCCCCGAGCGTGCCATCCAGGACGGTTTCGAACAGCTTGGTCAGTTCCCGCGCGACCACGGCAGGCCGGTCTTCCCCGAACGCTTCGGCCAGGTCCGCGAGCGCCGCCTCGACGCGATGCGAGGACTCGTAGAAGACGAGCGTGCGCGGCTCTCCCGCCAGGCGCTGCAACCGGTCGCGACGCGCGTTGCCCTTCGCAGGCAGGAAGCCCTCGAAGGCGAAACGGTCCGGGGCCAGCCCGGCCACGCTCAGCGCGGCGATCGCGGCGCTGGGTCCGGGGACCGGCGACACGCGGAGGCCCGCTGCACGCGCCGCGCGGACCAGCCGGAATCCGGGATCGCTGATCAGCGGCGTGCCGGCATCGGACACCAGCGCCAGCGATTCACCGGCGGCCAGGCGTGCGACCAGCCGCGTCGCCATGGCGTCCTCGTTGTGCTCGTGCAGCGCGAGCAGCGGGCGATCGATCCCGAAGTAGGCGAGCAGTTGCCGCGTCCGCCGCGTGTCCTCGGCGCAGATCGCCGCGACCGCGCCGAGCGTCTCCCGCGCACGCGCCGACAGGTCGCCCAGGTTGCCGATCGGCGTGGCGACCACGAACAGGGTGCCGGGCGTTGCACCGGCGTCGGGGGGTGAGGGATCCATGACCGTCCGGTGGTTAGAATCGATACGGTACAGGACGAAGCCGAAGACCATGCAGAAGAGGACGTCGCCGTTGAAATCCGCTGCCGCCGCATTGCTTGCCGGCGCCCTGGGCATGGCCGGTTGCGCGACCGTGCGGGTCACCGAGGCACCGCGTCCGGTGCCCTCGCAGGACCCGCGGACGACGCCATCACCGGGAAGGCCCGCGCCGGTCGACGACGGCCGCTGGCACTTCGACGACACCACCCGGCTGCCCGCGCAGGCGGACGGCTACCAGCCGCCGACCAGCATCGGCCTGCTCCTGCCGCTGTCCGGGCAGCTGGCCCGCGCGGCCGCGCCCGTGCGCGACGGTTTCCTGGCCGGCTACTACGCCGAGACGCGCGCACGGCCCGAGGTCCGGTTCTACGACACCGAAGCCGCGGGCGCCGTCGCCGCCTACGGGCAGGCGGTCGCCGATGGCAATGCGTTCGTCGTCGGGCCGCTGGGGCGCGACCAGGTCGACGCGCTGTTCTCCAGCGGATCGCTCGCGGTGCCCACGCTCGCTCTCAATCGCGGCGACCTGTCGCCACCGCCGGGCCACGCCGGTTTCTCGCTGTCGCCGGAGGACGAAGGCATCGCCGCCGCGGAGTACCTGCTCGAGCGCGGCGCACGCAACGTCCTGGTGCTGCAGGGCACCGACGACAGCATGCGCCGCTCGGTGGGCACGTTCACCGACCGCCTCTCCGCCACGGGCGCGAAGGTGTTCCAGGTCGTGGGCGTCACCGACGACTCCGCCGCCACCGCATTGCAGGTGGACGCGGCGTCCGCGGCGGCGGTGGCGGCGGGAACTCCCATCGACGCCGTCTTCTTCGCGGTGCGTGGCAGCCGGGCGCACCTGCTGGCGGCGCAGCTCCAAGTGGCCGGGCTGTCGGCGCGACCGATCGTCGCGACCTCGCAGATCACGCTTGGCACAGGCGACCCGATGCGGGACGCGACCCTCGACGGGATCGTCTTCCCGACCGAGACGTGGAGCGTGCGCGGGCTGCCCGGCCTGCCGCCCGCCACCGCACTCGGCGAGCAGCTGCCCACGGCACGCGGCCCGGCCGCGCGCCTGTTCGCGTTCGGCCACGACGCGTGGCTGGTCACGGCATATCCATCGGTCGCTGCCGGCGCACGCGAGGGCGCGCTGCAAGGCGCGACCGGTCGCCTGCGCATCGACCAGGAAGGCAACGTCCTGCGCACGCCGACCTGGTCGACGTTCCGCGAAGGGCGCCCGGTGCCGCTCGACCTGCCCTCCGGGGAATGATGGACCGCCGCGCGCGCGGCGCCGGCGTCGAGGCCGCCACGCGCGACCACCTGCTGCGCGCCGGGTTGCGCGCCGTGGCGGCGAACGCGAACTTCCGGCTCGGTGAACTCGACCTGGTGATGATGGACGACGCCGCGTTCGGCGAGCCGACGCTGGTGTTCGTGGAAGTGCGCTACCGCAAGGACGACGGCTACGGCAGCGGCGCCGACTCCGTCGACCGCCACAAGCAACGCAAGCTGGTGCGGGCGGCGGAGCTGTTCCTGCTCGCGCACCGCCGTCTCGCGGACATGCCCTGCCGCTTCGACGTGGTCGAGGCACAGGGCGATCCCGCCGAGCCCCGGTTGCACTGGATCCGCGACGCGTTCCGCGCGGACGACTGCTGATGGCCGACCTTCCCGCCGGGTTCGACCGCGCGATGGCCGCGCTCCTCGGCATCGACGGCTGGCGCACGGACGCCGGCGAGCGCCTGACCTACGGCTACGACAACTCGCGCCGCCATGCGCAACCCGACGCGGTGGCGTTGCCGCGCGACGCCGCGCAGGTCCATGCACTGGTGCGGGCCTGCCGCGAACAGCGCGTCCCGGTGGTGGCGCGCGGCCGCGGCACCAACACGACCGGCGCGGCCGTGCCGGTGGCCGGTGGCGTGGTGGTGTCCTTCGAGCGCATGGACCAGGTGCTGGAGATCCGCCCCGGCGACCGCTGCGCGATCGTGCAACCGGGCGTGCTCAACGGGGACCTGCAGCGCGCGCTGGCGCCGCACGGATTGTTCTGGCCGCCGGACCCGACCAGCGCGGACTATGCGACGGTCGGCGGCAACCTCGCCTGCAACGCGGGCGGCCCCCGCGCAGTGAAATACGGCGCCAGCCGCGACAACGTGCTGGCACTGGTGGCGGTGACGGGGGCCGGCGACCTCGTTCGTTGCGGCAGCGCGACGACCAAGGGCGCCACCGGTTACGACCTGCAGCGCCTGCTCGTCGGCAGCGAAGGCACGCTGGCACTGATCGTGGAAGCGACGCTGCGACTGACGCCGCTGCCCGGCGCGCGGCGGTTGTTGCGCGCGATCTATCGGGACGTGCCTGCCGCGGCGGCCGCGGTCGCACGGCTGATGGCGCAACCGGTGACGCCGTCGATGCTCGAATTCATGGACGGCGATTGCGTACGGCTGGCGCGCGACGTCGGCGGCGCGGACCTGCCGTCGCGGGCCGGCGCCTTGCTGATGATCGAGGCCGATGGTGACGCGGCGACATTGCCGCACGCCGTGGATGCGCTCGCCGCGGCTGCCGCGGGCGACGGCCTGCTGCTGATCGACGATGCGGACGACGAAGCCGGCCGCGCGCGCCTGTGGGCGGCGCGCAAGGCGCTGTCGCCGGCGCTGCGTACCCTGGCGCCGGGCAAGATCAACGAGGACGTGGTGGTCCCCGTGTCCCGCATCCCCGCGCTCGTCGACGGTGTCCGCGACATCGCCCGCGAGGCGACGCTGCCGATCGTCACGTTCGGGCACGCGGGCAACGGGAACCTGCACGTCAACATCCTGTTCGACCCGGCGGACGCGCATGCCGCCGCGCGGGCGGAGGCGGCGCTGTCGCGCGTGTTCGCGCTCACGCTCTCGCTGGGGGGCACGCTGTCCGGCGAGCACGGCATCGGCCTGGCCAAGCGTGACTTCATGGCCGACGCGATCGACACCCCGACGCTGGCGCTGATGCGCCAGCTGAAGGCGGCGTTCGATCCGGACGGGATCCTCAATCCCGGGAAGCTGCTGCCACCCGCGGCCTGACCCGGCTGCGCGTCAGTCGGCCGCGCCGAAGTGGGTGTATCCGGTGCGCGGCGGCTGCCAGGGCCTGTCGTCGGCATCGAGCGCCTGAACCTCGTTTCCCGCGACGATCCGACCCACCCGCGTCACCGGCACGTTGAGCTTTCGCGATGCGGCCATGATGGCGGTGCGCTTGTCCGGTGCGGCGGTGAAGCACACCTCGTAATCGTCCCCGCCCGCCGCCTGCAGCACGCGGCGCGCCCTGGCGTCGAACGCATCCCGCAACACGTCGGACGTGGGCAGCATGTCGAGTTCCACCTGCGCACCGACGCCACTGGCCTTGCACACGTGGCCCAGGTCGGCGAGCAGCCCGTCCGATACGTCGATCGCGGCGGTGGCAATGCCCGCGAACGCCTGTCCGAGTGCGAGTCGCGGTTCCGGGCGATCCAGCCGCGTGCGCAACGCCGCCGGTGCATCGTTGCCCATCGCCAGCGCACCCGCGGCATCGCCAAGCGTGCCGCTCACCCAGACGTCGTCGCCGACACGCGCCCCTTCGCGCCGCAGCGCGGCGCCCTCCTCGACCAGGCCATGGACGGTCACGCACACCGACAGCGGGCCCTGGGTGGTGTCGCCACCCACGAGCACGACCTGGTGCTGCGCCGCGATCTCCAGGTACCCGTCCAGGAACCCGTCGACCCAGTCGGCATCCGCCTCCGGCATCGACAGCGACAACGTGCACCACGCCGGCGTGGCGCCCATCGCGGCGAGATCGGACAGGTTCACGGCGAGCGCCTTCCAGCCGATGTCGGCGGGCGCGGTGCCACCCGGGAAGTGCACGTTCGCGTTGAGCGTGTCGGTCGCGACCACCAGCAGCCGGCCGGGCGGCACCCGCAGCAGCGCGGCGTCGTCGCCGATGCCGAGCACGACGTCGTCGCGCTCGCCGGCGCGCTGCCGGATCCGTTCGACCAGGTCGAATTCCGCCACGCCCACGCCTAGCGCGCCGCCCGTGCTTCGTCCGGCCGCCACTCGGTGGCGGCGCGGTCGAGCACGCCGTTGACGTAGGTATGCCCGTGCTCGGACCCGAAGCGCTTGGTGGTGTCGATGGCCTCGTTGATCACCACCCGGAACGGGACATCCGGCCGGTACCGCAACTCGTACGCGGCGATGCGCAATGCCGCGCGCTCGATCTGGTCCACCTGGCCGATCTCGCGGTCGACGAAGGCCGACAGCGCGCCGTCGAGCTCGCCGCAATGCTTCAGCACGCCGCGCACCAGGTCCTCGAAATACTCCAGGTCGGCGACTTCATGCGCCTGCTCGTGCGCGAACTCGGCGACCACCTGCTGCGCGGTTCCGCCGGACATCTGCCACTTGTAGATCGCCTGGAGCGCACGGCGGCGCGCGCGCGAGCGCATGACCGGATCGATGCCGTCGCGGCGCCGGCTCATGCCGGCCGCTCCATCTGCAGTTTTCCCATCAGGTCAGCCATCTCCATCGCCGCCAGCGCGCATTCCTCGCCCTTGTTGCCATGGCTGCCGCCGGCGCGCGCCTGCGCGTCCTCGAAGCGGTCGGTGGCCAGCACGCCGTTGAGCACCGGCACGCCACTGTCCAGCGCGACCCGCATCAACCCTTCGGCGCAGCGATCGGCCACGTGCTCGAAGTGGCGGGTCTCCCCGCGCACGACGCAACCCAGCGCGACCAGTGCCGCATGGCGGCGCGCGGAGGCCAGGCGGGCCGCGGCCTGCGGCAATTCCCAGGCGCCGGGCACGCGCACGACATCCACGGCCTCGTCCGCGACCCCATGGTCGGCGAACGCCTTGCGCGCACCGGCGACCAGCGCATCGCTGATGCGCGGGTTCCAGCGGCTGGCGAGGATCGCGAACCGCGCGCCGCCCTGGACGCGCAGGTCGCCTTCGATGTGGGCCATGGGAAGCCTGGATGCGGGGGCGGCCAGTTTACGGCACCGGTGCATCGACGTATTCCACGACCTCCAGGCCGAAACCCGGCAGCCCCACCTGCTTGCGTGGCGAGCCGATCACGCGGAGCTTGCCGAGGCCCAGGTCCGCGAGGATCTGCGAACCGACACCGGTGCGCCGCCATTCGGCGAGCGTCCCGCCCCTGCGGCCGGCGTCGCTGGCCGGCTCCTCGCGGATGCGCGCGAGCAATGCGTCGGGATCCGCCGGCTCGCCCAGCAGCACCAGCGCGCCGGCGCCCTCGGCGGCGATCGCCGCCATGGCATCGCCCGCGGCGGGACCGAAATCCGCCCGGCGCCAGTGCAGCGCATCGGCCAGCGGATTGAGGGCATGGACGCGCACCAGCGTGGGCGTGGCGGCATCGGGCGTGCCGCGCAGCAGCGCGTGGTGCAGCGCGCGGGTCATCCGGTCGCGATAGGTGTGCAGGCGGAACGGGCCATGCGCCGTGTCGATGTCGCGGACGTCGATGCGTTCGACGGTGTGCTCGGTGTCGAGCCGGTGCCGGATCAGGTCCTCGATCGAGCCGATCTTCAGCCCGTGCTCGCGCGCGAACACCTCCAGCTCCGGGCGCCGCGCCATGCTGCCGTCCGGGTTGAGGATCTCCACCAGCACGCCCGCAGGCTCCAGCCCGGCGAGCAGTGCCAGGTCGCAGGCCGCCTCCGTGTGCCCGGCGCGGTTGAGCACGCCGCCGGGCTGCGCCTGCAACGGAAAGATGTGCCCGGGCTGCGACAGGTCCTCCGCGGCGGCGTCCGGGCGTACCGCCGTGCGCACGGTGTGCGCGCGGTCGTAGGCGGAGATGCCGGTGGTCACCCCCTCGGCCGCCTCGATGCTGACCGTGAAGTTGGTGCCGTGCGGCGAGGTGTTGTCGCGCACCATCGGCGGCAGCCCGAGCTGGCGGCACCGTTCGCGGGTGAGCGAGAGGCACACCAGGCCGCGCGCATGCGTGACCATGAAATTGATGTCGGTGGGCTTCACCAGTTCGGCGGCCATGATCAGGTCGCCCTCGTTCTCGCGGTCCTCGTCGTCGACGATCACGACCATGCGACCGGCGCGGATTTCGTCGAGCAGTTCGTGGACGGGGGCGAAGCTCATGTGGACCGCTCCTGCAACAGGCGTTCGACGTAGCGCGCCACCTGGTCGACTTCAAGGTTGACTGGATCGCCCGGGCGCGTGGCGCCGAACGCGGTATGGGCGACGGTGTGCGGTACCAGCGCGACGTCGAAGCCGTCGTCGTCGACGCCGTTGACGGTCAGGCTGGTGCCGTCGACGCAGATCGAGCCCTTCGGCGCGATGTAGCGCAACAGCGGGCGGGGCGCGGTGAAGCGCCAGCGCTGCGCGCGTGCGTCGTCCGTGATCGAGGCGACCGTGCCGACACCGTCCACGTGGCCGCTGACCAGGTGCCCGCCCAGCCGGTCCCCGGCGCGCAACGCGCGCTCGAGGTTGACCGGCCGGCCGACCGCCAGGTTTCCCAGGGTGGTGACCGCCAGGGTTTCACTGGAGGCATCGGCTTCGAACCCGTCGCGGTCGAACGCCACGACGGTCAGGCACACGCCGTTGACGGCGATGCTCTCACCCAGCACGACGTCGTCGAACGACAACGATCCGGCGTCGAAACGCAGGCGCGCATCCCCGCCGCGCGGATCGCGCGATGCAAGCGTGCCGATACCCTGGACCAGCCCCGTGAACATCAGGGCTTGCGGCGGGTCGGCGCGGCGGCGGCCACGGGGCGCAGGAGGACGCGGACATCCGGGCCCAGGCGCCGGGTGTCGACCACCTGCAGTTGCACGCGCTCGGCCATCGTGCCGACGTCCAGGCCACCGAACAGCGGCCTGGCATGGCCGCCGAGCACGACCGGCGCCACGTACAGCAGCAGTTCGTCGACCAGGCCCGCCTCCAGGAACGCGCCGGCCAGCGTCGCGCCGGCCTCGACCTGCACCTCGTTGATGCCCCGCGCGGCCAGCAGCTGCAGGACCGCGCGCAGGTCGAACAGGCCCCGCTCGACCGGGACATGCGCATGCTCGGCGTCGAGCCCGCGCGGCTTCTTCACGTCGGGCGCGTGCAGGTAGAGCGTCGGCGCGTCGCCTTCCCGGATCTTGCCGCGACCCGTCGTGGCGAGGCCGGGATCCAGCACGACCCGCACCGGCGGCTCGAAGTCCACGCCCTTCGGCAGGCGCACGGTCAGGGCGGGGTCGTCGACCAGCACCGTGCCGGCACCGGTCAGCAGTGCCCCCGCGCGGGCGCGCCAGCGCTGCACGTCCTTGCGCGAAGCCTCGCTGCTGATCCATTTCGAATCGCCGCTGGCCAGTGCGCTGCGCCCGTCCAGGCTGGTGGCCAGCTTGATCCGCAACCACGGCCGGCCGCGCACGACGCGCGACACGAAGCCACGGTTCAATTCGCGCGCCTCGGCCTCGAGCAACCCGGTCTCGACGGCAATGCCGGCGGCCCGCAGTTTCTCCAGCCCGCTGCCGTCGACCTTCGGGAACGGATCCTGCATCGCTGCGACGACCCGGCCGATACCGGCGGCGACCAGGGCATCGGCGCACGGGCCGGTACGGCCGGTATGCGCGCAGGGCTCCAGGGTCACGTAGGCGGTCGCGCCCTTCGCGCGGTCGCCCGCGGCGTCCAGCGCGTGGACCTCGGCATGCGGCTCGCCGGCCCGGCGGTGCCAGCCGTCGCCCACGACGTCGTCGCCTTGCGCGATGACGCAGCCGACCATCGGGTTGGGGCGCGCCGTGTACGTGCCGAGCGCCGCCAGGCGCAGCGCACGCGCCATCATGGCGTGGTCGGTGGCGGAAAACGGCGACGCCATCAGCGTTTCTTCCGCGCCGTGCCGGGAGCGGCTTCGCCCTCGAGCAGCGGCAGCTGGTTGTCGACCGGCATGTCGCGCTCCAGGCGGTCGAGCTCCTCGCGGAAATCGGCCACGTCCTCGAACGACCGGTATACCGAAGCAAAGCGCACGTAGCCGACATGGTCGAGCTTGCGCAGCTCGGCCATCACGAATTCGCCGACGCGGCGCGACGCGACCTCGCGCTCCGTCGTCATCCGCAGCTGGTGCACGACCGCCCGCACCGCGGCCTCGATGTCCTCTTCCGACACCGGGCGCTTCTGCAACGCACGGTCGAAGCCGGCGCGCAGCTTGCGCGCGTCGAACGCCTCCCGGCGCCCGTCGCCCTTGATGATCGCCGGCAACTTCAGTTCGATCGTCTCCAGCGTGGAGAAGCGCTCGCCGCAGGCAGCGCATTCGCGCCGGCGACGGATCGTCGCCCCATCGTCGGACACCCGCGAGTCGATGACGCGGGTGTCGTCGTGCTGGCAGAACAGGCAGTGCATCGGGGCAGGCGTCGGCGTCGGGTGTCAGGCGCCAGGGCCGTAGACGGGATGGCGGGCGCACTGGGCGGAAACCTGTTCCCGCACCCGCGCGATGACCGCTTCGTCGTCCGGCGCGTCGAGCACGTCGCACATCCAGCCGGCCAGGTCGATGCAATCCTGCTCGCCGTAACCGCGCGTGGTCACCGCCGGCGTGCCGATGCGCAGGCCGGACGTCACGAACGGCTTCTGCGGGTCGTTCGGCACCGCGTTCTTGTTGACCGTGATGTGGGCGCGGCCGAGCGCGGCTTCCGCGTCCTT
>CAMPJU010000006.1 GCA_946886995.1 uncultured Lysobacteraceae bacterium | reverse complement strand
CGTGCATCATCAGGTACTCGAGCACCTTGTACTCGTAGCTGGTCAGGTCGACGTTCTGGCCTTCGACGCTGACGGTCTGAGCCGCCAGGTCGAGCACGACCGGACCGCACTCGAGCGTGGGCTTGCTCCAGCCGGCGGCGCGGCGCACCAGCGCGTTGATGCGCGCCAGCAGTTCCTCGACGTGGAAGGGCTTGACCAGGTAGTCGTCCGCGCCGGTCTTCAGGCCCTCGACCTTGTCCTGCCAGCTCGACCGCGCGGTGAGGATCAGCACCGGGAACTTCTTGCCCTCGTCGCGCAGCGACTTGATCAGTTCCATGCCCGACATCTTGGGCAGGCCGAGGTCGATGATGCCGAGGTCGAAGGGGACTTCACGCCCCATGTACATGCCTTCCTCGCCGTCCTGGGCGGCATCGACCGCATAGCCTTCGCGCTTCAGGCGTGCGGCAAGCGTTTCTCGCAACGGCGCTTCGTCTTCGACGAGCAGGATTCGCATCGGGTCACTCCAGGCGGGGGCCGGATGGCCACAGGACTCAAAGGTTGAATGCGGCCCCGTCGTGGCGGCGTGTACGGCGCGGCGGGTCGTCGCGGCGCGATGGAGGCTCCGATCGGTTCGGCACTGCGCGGCGACGATCGCCCGCTTCGCGCTCCTGCTCCCGGCGTTCCGCACTGCGCGACTGGGGATCGTCCCAGTACACGCGGACCCTGCCTCGGTCGTCGATGATCTTGACACGGTTGACGTCGCGACCATCGAACTGCACGCGCTCGGCACTGAGCACCTGGCCGTTGGTGGCACGCTCGACGCGGCGCACCGCGTCCGACAGTGCGCGATGCTCGGCCGGCCGGTCCTGCTGCGGAGGCGGCTCCTGTCCCTGCCCGTTCGCCTGGGCGGCCACGCAGGCTGGCGCGAAGGCGCCCGCGATGGCGAGGGCGAACGTCAGCGGAGCGAGCGGGCGGCGGGCGGTGGGCATCTGGTCGGCAGTTCCGTAAGGCGGGGGGCTGCGGCGGCTGATGATGCCTGACAAAGGCAGGCAGGGCGCGGCGTGCGGGCCATTCTCGTGACGAGGCAGTGAATCCGGTCTGAACTTTTCCGGCGTCCCGTGGTCGCGCCGGCACTAGAAGATCTCGCCGACGCAGCACCTGAGCGAGCCACCGGCAGCCTCGATCGCGTCCAACCCTACGCTGTGCAAGGTGAACCCCGCCCTTGCCAGCCCGGCCCGGCTGGCCGGCGCCAGCGCCCCGGCGGCCCGGCGGCTCATCCATGCCCGGCCTTCGCCGAGGGCGATGGCATTGCCGGCGAAGGCGGCCTGCTCGCGCGCGTCCAGCCGGATCGCATGCGGGGCGTAGAGGCCGGCGATCGCCTCGGGGACCGCGGGATCCGCGAAACCCTCCGGGCAGACCAGCACCGCACGCCCGGCGAGTACCGCGAGGACGACGTTCGCGTGGTACTCGCCCGGGGCCAGGTCGAACAGCAACGTCGCGCGCAGGCCCATCGCGTCGTGCACCAGCCGCGCGCCTTCCTCGTCACAGCGTTCGGACAGCCCGCAGAACCCGAGTCCGCGCGCACGGTCGACGACCATCGCGCCGGTGAGTTCGCACGGATGCGGCTGCGTGGACAGGTCGACCTCGTCGTAGCCGAGGACGTCGCGGAAGAACGCCCGGATGTCCCGGCGCCGCGCCTCGCGCTGGCGAACGGGGTGGCGCATCCGGCCGACCAGGCTGCGACCCGGCACGGTCGCGAACACGTTGTTCGGGAACAGGCCGTCCGGCGCCTCCGGATCGCCTGCGAAGCAGATCGTCGGCAATGCATCCGACAACGCACGGTGCAGCGCGCGGTGTTCGTCGGCGGCACGCGACGCGTCGAACGCCGCCGCGCCCGCCATGTAGCGATTGTCGCTGGCGGACTCGCCGGCGAGGCGGAAGCCGTCCGGCGCGACCAGGAACGCTGCGCGCGCGGTGGGGGCGCCGAAGTCGGGCGCGGCATCGCGGGCGGCGCGCAGGAAATCCTGCAGGTCGCGGGTGATCACGCGGCGGTCCGGGTGGCGTCGGCGTCGCCCGTCTGCGCCAGCGCGCGCTCGACCAGCGACCAGTCGGCGCCGGGTCGGTGGGCGCCTTCGCTCAGCACCTGGCGGAAGGCGCGGCCGCCGCGCTCGCCGGCGAACAGGCCGAGCACGTGGCGGACGATGTGCTTGAGATGCACGCCGCGGGCCAGCTGGGCCTCGACGTGCGGACGCAGGTCGCGCAACAACGCCGCGCGCGGTCGCAGCGCCCCGCCCCACCATGCGACGTCGAGGCGGTGCAGCAGGTAGGGGTCGTGGTACGCCGCGCGCCCGAGCATGGCGCCGTCGGCGTGCGCCAGGTGCGCCGTGGCCTCCGCCTCGCCGGCGATGCCGCCGTTGACCACGACCTGCAGGCCCGGTCGCTCGCGCTTGAGCCGGTACGCCCAGTCGTAGCGGAGCGGGGGTACCTCGCGGTTCTCCTTCGGGCTCAGGCCTTTCAGCCAGGCATTGCGCGCGTGCACGACGAACAGCCGGCAACCCGCCTCGGCGATCGCATCGACGAAGTCGCGGAAACGCCCGAAGTCGTGGTCGTCGTCGACACCCAGCCGGCACTTGACCGTCACCGGCACCTCGCACGCCGCGATCATCGCCGCCACCGCATCGGCGACCAGGGCGGGCTCGCGCATCAGGCAGGCGCCGAACCGTCCGGCCTGCACCCGGTCGGAGGGGCATCCGCAATTGAGGTTGACCTCGTCGAACCCGCGCGCCGCACCGATGCGTGCCGCTTCCGCGAGCAGGCCGGGGTCGCTGCCGCCGAGCTGCAGCGCGACCGGGTGCTCCGAGGGGTCCAGCGCCAGCAATCGGTCCCGGTCACCGTGAATGACCGCGTTGGCATGGACCATCTCGGTGTACAGGCGTGCGTGGGGCGCCAGCAACCGGTGGAACACCCGGCAGTGGGTGTCCGTCCAGTCCATCATCGGTGCCACGGACAGCCGGATCGCGCTGGCTGCCACCGGGCTGGAAATCGTCTCGCGCATGCGCGGCGATTATCCCATCGCGGGACCGGCGGGCGGTTTCCAGACCATGTAGATGTCCGCCCGGGCGTAATGCGAACCGGGCCGTGGCGCCGGCCGATGCTCGAAGCCCACGCTTTCGTACAGCGCCAATGCAGTGCCGAGGCTGCTGCTCGATTCCAGGAACAGCTCGCGTCCTCCCAGCGCGTGGAATCGCGCCAGCGCGGCCACCATCAGGGCACGCCCCAGGCCCTGGCCGCGGGCCTCCGGCGCCACCGCCATCTTGGTCAGTTCATAGACGCCATCGCCCTCGTGCAGCAGCGCGACCGTGCCGAACGCCTGGCCGGACTCGTCGACCGCGAACAGGACCTGTCCGCCGTGCGACAGGATCCTGCCCTCGGGATTTTCCAGGACCGCGCGGTCCACCGGCTCCACGGTGAACCAGCGCTCCAGCCATTCCAGGTTGAGCCGGGCGAAGTCGGCACGCCAGCGGGGTTCGAAATCCACGACGTGCGCGCCGCGGATGGGACTGGCGGGTGGAACGTCATCGCTCATCGCCCGCTCCGTCCTCCTGCGGTTGCCCGGCGGCCGCCTGCTGCGCCGCCACGTCGACCCGCGGCAACGGACGACCCCATCGGCGGTAACTGGCCTCCACGCCATCGGCGATCCGCTGGAAGCCGGGCGTACCGGCTGCCATGTCCAGCCGCGCCGCCACTGCCCCCCAGCCCGTTGCATGCCCGTCCCGCCAGGCCGCGATCGCATGCCGGCAGGGCCGGCCGGCCGCCTGCGCCAGGGCGCACGCGAAGTACAGGTCGCCCGGTGCCCACTGCTCGTCGGCAAGCAGCGCAGTGACCAGCGCGCGCGGGGCGGCGTGGTAGCGGACGAGCTCGTCGACGAACGCAGCCCGGTAGCGATCGCCGTACCTGTTGATGTCGGCGAGTCGCGCGTCCAGCACCGCATCGCCGGTGCGTGGATCCCAGCCGAACGCGAAACCGGGTTGTGCGGCCATCGCAGCCGGCGCGCACGCAAGCAGCATCGCGAGCGCAAGCCCGCGTGCAGGCGTCCATGGATTTGCGCGTGCGCCCGACCCCATCGACCACTCCCGTCCCGACCGTCGTCCAAGGGTAAACCGGCGGACGTTCCGTGGCACGGACCTGAACGGCATCGAACCCCGGCGCGCCGATATTGGTTTCCTAGACGCGTCCGTGACGGCCCGGCGCGTAGCGTCGTTTCCAGGCAGCCACCCCGGCGCATGCCAGGAAGACGAAACACCATGAACGCGATCACCGCAGACGCCCGCGACCACGCCGCCCGACCGGCCCGCCACGACGCGGCCACGCCGGCCCGCCGACGTCGCCGCGCCATCATCGGCATCGGTGGCGCCGCGTTCCTCGGACTGTACGTGCTCGGCGTCGGCTGGTTCGCCAACGAACTGCAGACCGACATGCAGCGCAACCTGCAGCTGGCGCCTGCCGTGCAGGACGTCGCGCACCGCTGACCGGTCACCCGGTCTCCGCGTCGATCCCCTCGATCGCGTCCGCCAGCCCGGACGCATCCGCCACGACCCTCAGCTGCGCGGCATCCGCCGCCACGTCCGCCTCGGTCTCGTGCACCCAGGTGGCGTGGTAGGGCATGTGCACGCCCCAGCCGCCGATGGCCAGCACCGGCGCGATGTCCGAGCGCAGTGAATTGCCGATCATCGCGAACCGTGCCGCCGGGATGTCGAACTCCCCCAGCAGCCGCTGGTAGGTCTGCGGGTCCTTCTCGCTGACGATCTCGATGCGATGGAACAGGTCCGCCAGTCCGGAGTCGCGGACCTTGGCTTCCTGGTGGAACAGGTCGCCCTTGGTCACCAGCACCACCTCGTGGCCTGCGGCGATCGCCTCCACCGCGTCGCGGATCCCCGGCAGCAACTCCACGGGATGCCGGAGCAGTTCCTTGCCCAGCTGCACGATCCGGTGCACGTCGGCCGCCGAGATGCGTTCCCCGCTGAGTTCCACCGCGGCCTCGATCATGGACAGGACCATGCCTTTGACGCCGTAACCGAACAGCGCGATGTTGCCTTTCTCCACCGCGTACAGGCGCTCCTGGACGCGTGCGTCGCCCAGGTCGATGTACTTCCCGAGCATCTGCTCGAACGTGGCCTGCGCCTCGTCGTAGAAATCCTGGCTGCGCCACAGCGTGTCGTCGCCGTCGAAGCCGACGACGGCGATGCCGGCGCCGGCGCGGTCGGCGCTTCGCTCGTCCCTGTCCATGGCGCGTATTGGAACACGTGCTAGCGTGCGGCCAGCGTGGGCGTGGCACATCCTGGGGAGGTTCACGATGGCGGATTCGATGGCGCCGACGCCGGCGCCGGCACTGCGCAGGACCGTCGGCCGCTGGCAATTGCTCGGCCTGTCAATCAACGACGTGATCGGCAGCGGCATCTACCTGCTGCCGGCCGCGGCGGCCGCGCTGCTCGGCGCGGCCAGCGTGTGGGCGGTGTTGCTGGCCGGACTCGCCGTCGCCCTGCTGGTGCTCTGCTACGCGCAGGCCGCCAGCTATTTCGACCGGCCGGGCGGCGGCTACCTGTACGCCCGCGAGGCGTTCGGGCCGTTCATCGGCTTCGAGGTGGGCTGGATGCTGCTGCTAACACGCGTCGCCACCGCCGCGGCCCTGGCAAACGGCCTGGCGGCGGCCGTGACCCATTTCTGGCCGGACGCCGGTAGCGGCGCAACGCGCCTGGTCATCGTCACGGTGGCGATCGCCGGACTGGCCTGGCTCAACATCGCCGGCGTCCGGGGCGCGGCGCGGACCGCAGCCGTGCTGGCCGTGGCGAAGCTGGTGCCGCTGGTGCTGTTCGTGGCACTGGGCATCGTGGCCGCCGGCAGCCTGCCGCAGGGCGTGGCGCTGGCCGACGTGCCCGCGGGCGACCTGGCCCGCGCGGCATTGTTGCTCCTGTTCGCGTACGCCGGCTTCGAGAACATGCCGGCCGCTGCCGGCGAGTACGCGGACCCGCGGCGCGACGTCCCGTTTGCGCTGCTGGCGATGATCGCAATCGTCACGCTCGTTTACGTCAGCGTCCAATGGATCGCGCTGGCCACCCTGCCCGGCCTCGCAGCGTCCGCGACGCCGCTGGTGGAGGCCGCCGCAGGGTTCGGCGGTGCGCCGCTGGCCTGGCTGCTGATGATCGGCGCCGCGGTGTCGATCCTCGGGACGACCAACAACACGCTGCTGCTCGGTCCCCGCTACATGCACGCGATGGCGATGGACGGTTTCGGGCCCCGCGTGCTGGCCCGCGTGCATCCGCGCTTCCACACGCCAGCGGCCGCGATCTCGGTGCTGGCACTGGTGTCGTTGCTGCTTGCCTGGTCGGGATCGTTCGTGCAGCTCGCGTTGCTGTCGGTGGTCGCGCGGCTGTGCACGTACATCACCACCGCCGCGGCGGTGCTGGTGCTGCGCCGGCGCGGCGCGGGCAGCGGCGCATGGCTGCCGGGCGGACCGGCCATCCCGGTGGCTGCGCTCGCGCTGTCGATCGCGCTGCTCGCCAGCGCAACCTGGCGCAACCTCGCCGCGGCGGCCGTGGCGCTCGCCGCGGGGGCCGTCGTCTACCGGTTCCGTCGCACGGTGGATTGAAGCGGGGCCGCCACGAGGGCGGCCCTGCCCAGGTGCGCGGCGCGCGTGTCAGCGCGGCGGGATGCTGTCGGCCCTGGCCTCGGCGCGGAACTCGGCCTGGGTCACGAAGCCGTCGCCGTCGGCGTCCATGTCGGCGAACCCGGCCTCGAAGCCGGCATCGATCGTTGCTTCGGCCAGGCTGATCCGTCCGTCGCCGTCCGCGTCGAGGTCGGCCCACGTCGCGCGCGCCACCACCGCCGCGTGCCCGGCGGCATGTCCGGCGCCGGTAGCGCTCGCTTCGGCCACGTGCTGCACGTGGGCATGCGCGCGATACTCGGCGTCGCTCACGAACCCGTCGCCGTCCGCATCGATGCGCGTGAACGCGTCGAGGAACATGTCGTCGGCATCGGCCTCCTCGAGGCTGACGCGGCCATCGGCATCGACGTCCAGGCGCGCCCAGGCGTCGCGCACCGCGACTTCGGAATGTGCAGCCGCGCGTGCTTCGCCGCGGAGTTCCACCTTGTCCTGCAGCAGCTCCACCTGGCCCCGCGTCAGGTTCCGGTCGACGAGTTGCGCCGATGCGATGGGCGCCGCGAGCGCACCGCAAAGCGCGATGCCCAGCAAGGTTCGGTTGGTCGGTTTCATGGTCTGCTCCTTCGTTGGGGGATCCCTGCTTCGAGGGGTGCCCGGAGCTTCCGCCCGGCGGCCTGAGCAGGCACTGACTTCGAACGAGGTCCAGAGCGGCGATTTCACGCGCCTTTCGCGCGCATCGCCGCAACCCCGCGACGACTACGCTGCGGCGTAGCGCGCCGCGCCGCCGACCCAACGCAGGATCAATGCATCCGCCGCCGCGGGGGCGTCGTCGAGCAAACGGTCCGCGAGCGCACGCACCTCGGGCAGCAGCGCGGCATCACGTGCCAGGTCGGCCAGGCGGAACGCGGCCAGGCCGGTCTGGCGCGTTCCCAGCAGTTCGCCGGGGCCCCGCAACTCCAGGTCCTTCTCCGCGATCACGAAGCCGTCGTGCGTCTGGCGCAGGATCTCCAGTCGCTGGCGCGCCAGGGCCGACAATGGCGGCTGGTACAGCAGCACGCAGCTCGACGCCGTGCTGCCCCGGCCGACGCGCCCGCGCAACTGGTGCAGTTGCGACAGCCCCAGCCGCTCCGCGTTCTCGATCACCATCAGCGATGCGTTCGCCACGTCCACGCCGACCTCGATCACGGTGGTGGCGACCAGCAGGTCGAGGCCGCCGTCCTTGAACGCGCGCATGGTCGCGTCCTTCTCCTTCGCCTTCATCCGGCCATGCACCAGGCCGATGCGCAGTTCCGGCAGCGCCGCGGCGAGTGCCGCGCTGGTCGACTCCGCGGCCCGGGCCTCGACCCGTCCGGCGCGCGCGCCCACCGACGCTTCGTCTTCGGGATCGTCGATGAGCGTGCACACCCAGTAGGCCTGGCGGCCCTCCGCGCACGCCGCGCGGATCCGCTCGATGAGCTCGGGGCGTCGGCCCGCGCCGAGCGCGGCGGTCTGCACGGGCGTGCGGCCCGGCGGCAGTTCGTCGATCACCGACACGTCCAGGTCCGCGTACGCGGTCATCGCCAGCGTGCGCGGGATCGGTGTCGCGGTCATCACCAGCTGGTGCGGGACGCCGCCCTGCCCCTTGTCGCGCAGGGCCAGGCGCTGGTGCACGCCGAACCGGTGCTGCTCGTCGACGATCGCCAGCGCGAGGTCCGCGAACGCCACGCCCTCCTGCATCAGCGCGTGCGTGCCCACGACCACCTGCGCGCGGCCGTCCGCCACCTGCGCCAGCGCCTCCGTGCGCGCCCGCCCGGTCACCTTGCCCGCCAGCCATGCCACCCGGATTCCGAGGGGTTCGAGCCAGCGGCGCAGGTTGGCCAGGTGCTGCGACGCCAGCAGTTCGGTCGGCGCCATCAATGCAGCCTGCCGCCCCTGCTCCACCGCGAGCATCGCCGCGAGCGCGGCCACGACGGTCTTGCCGCTGCCGACGTCGCCCTGCACCAGGCGCAACATCGGTTGCGGTCGGGCGAGGTCCGCGCGCACCTGTGCGAACACGCGGTCCTGCGCACCGGTCAATGCGAAGGGCAACGCCGCGCGCAGCCGATCGGCGAGGTGTCCAGGGCCGTCAAGCGGGGTGGCAGGGTGTCGCTGCAACGCGATCCGCTGCCGGCGCAGCCCGAGGTGGTGCGCCAGCAGTTCCTCGAGTGCCAGCCGGCGCTGCGCCGGATGGGTGCCTGCCAGCAGCGCGGCGACGTCGACGTCGCGTGGCGGTCGGTGCACGGTCAGCAGCGCTTCGCGCAGGGTGGGCAGGCACAGCGGGGCGAGCAACGCGCCGGGCAGCAGTTCGAGCGCGTCGTCGCCCGGCAGGCGGTCCAGCGCCAGGGCGATGAGCCGACGCAACGTGGCCGGCCCGATGCCCTCGACGGCCGGATACACCGGGTCGAGCACGTCGCCGAGCGCTTCCTCGTCGGCGAGCACGCGGTAGCTCGGATGCACGATCTCCAGGCCGTGCTGCCCCGGGCGAGGCGTGCCGTAGGCGCGGACCCGCGTGCCGGGCGCGAACTGGGCGACCTGCGCCGCGCGGAAGTGGAAGAAGCGCAGCACGAGCGTCGCGCGCGATTCGTCGCCGAGCGCGACGCGCAGCATCGGCCGGTAGCGGAACCCGCGGTCGACGGCCTCGACCACGCCTTCCACCTGCGCCGGGGCGCCCGGCCGCAGGTCGCGGATCGGCGTCACGCGCGTGCGGTCCTCGTACTGCCGCGGCAGCTGCAGCCAGAGATCCTGCAGCGTTTCCAGGCCGCGTGCGGCAAGCTTTTCCCGCACCTTCGGGCCGACGCCCGGCAGCGTGCCCAGGGGCGTCTCGCCGACCGGCGCCAGCGCGGGTGCGGGTCGGCCGGCGCGGGCCATCAATCGATGGCGAGGATCGCGTCCACCTCGAACGTCGCGCCCTTCGGCAGCGCGGCCACGCCGATGGTGGAACGCGCGGGGTAAGGCGCTTCGAAATACTCGGCCATCACCGCGTTCACCGCCGCGAACTGGCCCAGGTCCGTGAGGTACAGCCCGAGCCGCTGCACGTGCGCGAGCGACCCGCCCGCGGCTTCGCAGACGGCGGCGAGATTGTCGAAGGCACGGCGCACCTGCGCTTCGAAGGTCCCCGCGACGAGTTCCCCGGTGGCCGGGTCAAGCGGGATCTGGCCGGACAGGTAGACGGTACGGCCGCTGCGCACAGCCTGCGAATACGGGCCGATCGCGGCGGGCGCGTCCTCGGTGTGGATGGCGATGCGCGGCATGGCGGGCGTTCCGTGGCGGGGTTCGCGGAAACGATACCCCGGCGTCAGAGCCGCTGCACGCCGTGCACCGTGGCCAGGCGCCGCACGCGCCGGATCACGTCGGCCAGGTGCTTGCGGTCGCTGACTTCGATCGAGAAGCGCATCACCGCGACATTGGTGTCGCGCTCGAGGTATTCGACGCCGTCGATGTTCGATTCGGCCTGCGCCACCGACGCGGCGACCTGGGCGAGCACGCCGGGGCGGTTGTCGACCTCGATGCGCAGCGCGGCGTGGAAGTCGCCGGACACCTGGCGGTCCCACCCGATGGCGAGCCAGCGCTCCGGGGACTTCCGGTAGTCGGCGACGTTCGGACAGTCCAGGCGATGCACGACGATGCCCTTGCCGGACGTGTGGTAGCCCATCACCTCGTCGCCGGGAATGGGCAGGCAGCAGTTGGCGAAGCTGACCACGCCGCGCTCGCTGCCGGTGATCAGCAGCTTGTCGCCCGGCGCCGGGGCCGGGTCGCCGGTGAGGGCATTGGCGCTGTCCTGGCGCGCCAGGACCTGGGCCACGTGCGCGGGCATCCGGTTGCCGAGCGCGATCTCGGCCAGCAACGCCTCCAGCCGCGGGAAACGGTGCTCGGACAGGTACGCGTCCAGCCTCCCCGCGGGCAGCCGGTCCAGCGACGTGTCGAGCAGCTCCAGCGCCCGGTCCAGCATGCGGTGCCCGACCTGCACCGCGTCCTCGTGCTCCAGGTTCTTGAGCTGGTGGCGGATGGCGGTGCGCGCCTTGCCGCTCACCACCACCTCCAGCCACTGCGGCTTGGGCGCGGCGGACTTCGCGGTGATGATCTCGACGCGCTGGCCGCTGGCCAGCTTGGTGCGCAGTGGCACCAGCTTCTTGTCGACGCGCGCCGCGACCGCGTGGTTGCCCACGTCGGTGTGCACGGCGTACGCGAAGTCGATCGCGGTGGCGTTGCGCGGCAGCGAGAGGATGTCGCCCTGCGGGGTGAACAGGTACACCTCGTCCGGGAACAGGTCGACCTTGACGTTCTCGAGGAACTCCAGCGACGAGCCGGTCGCGCGCTGGCTTTCCACCAGGTTGGCGATCCAGGCATGCGCCCTCGCCTGCGCGCTGTTCGGCGCCTCGCCGCCGTGCTTGTACGACCAGTGGGCGGCGATACCGCGTTCGGCGATCAGGTCCATGCCCTCGGTGCGCACCTGCACCTCGATCGGCGAGCCGTACGGCCCGAACAGCACCGTGTGCAGCGACTGGTAGCCGTTCGCCTTCGGGATGGCGACGAAGTCGCGGAACCGGCCGTCCAGCGGCTTGAACACCGAATGCACGATGCCGAGCGCGTAGTAGCACTCCGGCACGGTGCCGACGACCACGCGGAAACCGAACACGTCCATCACCTGGTCGAAGCTCTTGCCCTCGCCACGCATCTTCGAATAGATGCTCCACGGCGACTTGATCCGGCCGATCAGCCGATGGCGCAGGCCTTCCTTGGTCAGCCGTTGCGCAAGCTGTGCCTCGATGCGCGCGAGCGCCTCGCGCCGGACCAGGGGCTGGGTCCGGATGCGCTTTTCCAGGACCGCGTGGCGCCAGGGATGCAGCGCCCGGAAGCCGAGGTCCTGCAGCTCGGCCTTGATCAGGTTCATGCCCAGCCGCTGCGCGATGGGCGCATAGATCTCCAGCGTCTCGCGCGCGATCCGGCGCCGCGTCCCGGCCGCCTGCGCCCCGAGGGTGCGCATGTTGTGCAGGCGGTCGGCGAGCTTGATCAGGATCACCCGCAGGTCGCGGGCCATCGCCAGCAGCATCTTCCGGAAGCTTTCGGCAGCGGCCTCCTGGCGATCCCGGAAGTGCAGCCGGTCCAGCTTGGTGACGCCGTCCACGAGCTCGGCGACCGTGTCGCCGAACTCGCTGGCGATGGCCGCCTGGGTCAGCGGGGTGTCCTCGATCGTGTCGTGCAGGATCGCCGCGATCAGCGTCTCGACGTCCAGCCGCATGTCCGCCAGCACGCCCGCCACGGCCACCGGGTGGGTGATGTAGGGCTCGCCGGACTTGCGCAACTGGCCGGCGTGCGCGGCCGCGCCGACCGTCCATGCGCGGCGCAGCAGCGCGCGCTGGTCGTCGGGCAGGTAGTCGGTGGAGGCCTCCAGCGCGTGGACGTAATCGGGCAGTGCCGACGCGTCCGCGGCGCCGGCGACCGGCGCATGCGGGGCGGGTTTTTCAGCGGTCCGGGCAGGCCTGCGGGGCATGGGTCGAGCGTAGCAGTCCGCGACCCGGGAAAGCAGAACGGCCCCGAGGGGCCGTTCGATTGCGTACTGCTGACTGGCTGCGATCTAGAGGTCGTCGCCCTTCGACATGTCCTCGTCGGCGACCACTTCCGCGGCGGCCCATTCCAGCGCCTCGCGTTCCTTGCGCTCGCGCTCGGACTTGTCGACCGCGTCGATGAACTCCTGGTCGATCGAACGGGCGGCGATCTCGCGCAGCGCCAGGACGGTGGGCTTGTCGTCGTTCTCGGTGTTGTCGATCCGGGGATCGACGCCGTTGGCGAGCTGGCGCGCGCGCTTGGCGGCCATCATGACCAGTTCGAAGCGGTTGTCGACCACTTCCAGGCAATCCTCGACGGTGATGCGGGCCATGCGTTGCTCCAGGGGCGGCCCATCGGGCGCCCGGCGAAATCGGGGGGAACCGCGGATTGTACGGGCCACGCCCGGCGGGACGCAAGCTTTCCTTCCAAATCAGTCGCTTGCAGCCACCCCGGTCTCCTCCAGCAAGGCCCGGATGAGCCCCGCGTGCCGCTGCGCCTGCGCATCCCGCCGCAGCCGGCTGGCCGCGAAGATGGCGCACATCTCCCCGACCGCCGTCTGGAAGTGCTCGTTGACCACGAGGTAGTCGAACTCGTCGTGGTGCGAGATCTCCTCGCGCGCGGCCGCCAGGCGCCGGGCGATGGTTTCCTCGCTGTCCTGGCCGCGGTTGCGCATGCGCTGCTCGAGCGCCGCGGTGGAGGGCGGGAGGATGAACAGGCTCACCGCCTCGGGGACCTGTTCCCGGACCTGGCGCGCGCCCTGCCAGTCGATCTCCAGCAGGACGTCCTTGCCGGCGGCCAGCTGCGGCTCCACGGATTGCCGCGCGGTGCCCTTCCAGTCGCCGTGGACCAGCGCGTGCTCGAAGAAGTCGCCCGCCGCGACCATCCGCTGGAACTGGTCGGCATCGATGAAATGGTAGTGCTCGGCGTGGCGCTCGCCGGGACGCGGCGCGCGCGAGGTGAACGAGATCGACAGGCAGATGTGCGGGTCGCGCGCCAGGCAGGCGTTGACCAGGCTGGACTTCCCCGCGCCCGACGGCGCCGCGACGATGAAGAGGGTGCCGCGCATCATTCGATGTTCTGCACTTGTTCGCGGACCTGGTCGATCAGCACCTTCAGCTCGACCGCCGCCGCGGAGGTGCGGGCATCCACGGACTTCGACCCCAGCGTGTTGGCCTCGCGGTTGAACTCCTGCAGCAGGAAGTCGAGCCGCCGGCCCACCGGCTGTTCCTGGACGAGGGTACGGCGCAACTCGACCACGTGGCTGCCCAGCCGGTCGAGCTCCTCGTCGACGTCGAGCTTCTGCAGCGACAGCACCAGTTCCTGTTCCATCCGACCCGGTTCGACCGGATGCGCCAGGTCGGCCAGTCGTGCCTCCAGCCGGGTGCGTTGCGCCGCACGGATCACGGGGACCAGTTCACGGACCTCGGCCGCGACCCGGGCGATGCCGTCCACGCGCTCGGTGATCACCGCCGCCAGCTGCGCGCCCTCGCGCTCACGCGACTGCAGGAACGCACGCAGCACCTCGTCCAGCAGTTGCATGGCGGCGGCCTGCAATGCTTCGGGATCGACCGCGACGCCCTGCAGCAGGCCAGGGACCTGGAGCAGGTCGCTGAAGTCCACCCGCAGCATCGGGAATCGCGCATGCAGGTCCCGGGCGAGCGCGGCGAGCGCTTCCGTGCGGTCCTCGTCCAGCCGCAATCCCGCGCTCCCTTCCGGCCCGCGCAGGCGCAACACGAAGTCGAGTTTTCCGCGGGAGACCCGCTCCGCGATGCGCTCCCGGATCGCGGGCTCCAGCGCGCGCAACTCGTCCGGCAGGCGCACCGCGACCTCGAGGAAGCGGTGGTTCACCGCGCGCAGCTCGCATCCGAGCGCGCCACCCTCGGTGGCCATCTCGCCGGAGGCGTAGGCGGTCATGCTGCGGATGGGCATGCGAATTCCAGGGACGTAGCCCGGGTAAGCGTAGCGCACCCGGGGCCGCCCCCGGGGCGGCCGGCGGCCTTGCCCGGGCTACACTCGCCGACCCACGACGGATGCCACACCTCCATGACAGATCTCCAACGCCCGAGCGGCCGCGCACCGGACCAGCTGCGGCCGGTCACCATCGAGCGGGGTTACACGCGCCACGCCGAAGGCTCGGTCCTGGTCTCCTTCGGCGACACCCGCGTGCTGTGCACCGCCAGCGTCGACAACCGCGTGCCTCCGTTCCTGCGCGGCAAGGGCGAGGGCTGGGTCACCGCCGAGTACGGGATGCTTCCGCGCGCCACCAACACGCGCAACGACCGCGAGGCGGCGCGCGGCAAGCAGGGCGGGCGCACGCTCGAGATCCAGCGGCTGATCGGCCGCGCGCTCCGCGCCTGCGTCGACCGCGGCGCGCTCGGCGAGCGCACCATCACGCTCGACTGCGACGTCCTGCAGGCGGACGGGGGCACGCGCACCGCCGCGATCACCGGCGCGTACGTCGCGCTGGTCGATGCCGTGCGCTGGCTGCAGGCACGCAAGGACCTGGGGCGCGATCCCATCCACGGCGCCGTCGCCGCGGTATCGGTCGGCATCTTCCGCGGCGTGCCCGTGCTCGACCTCGACTACGCCGAGGACAGCGCCTGCGATACCGACATGAACGTCGTGATGAACGACGGCGGCGGTTTCATCGAACTGCAGGGCACGGCCGAGGGCCACGCATTCAGGCGCAACGAACTCGAGGCGATGACCGCGCTTGCCGAGGCCGGCATCGCCCGGCTGGTCGCGCTGCAGCGCGAGGCCCTGGCGGGGTGAGCGTCGCGGCGGCTGGCGCAGGCGGTCCCGGTCGCCGGTCGGCCCAGGGCGCGGCACCGACGCGCATCGTCGTCGCCAGCGGCAACCGCGGGAAGCTTGCCGAGTTCGAACGCCTGCTCGGTGGTGCCGGCATCGCGTTCGTGCCGCAGGGCGAACTGGGTATCGACGACATCGCGGAAACCGGACGCACTTTCGTCGAGAATGCGCTGCTCAAGGCCCGCCACGCCGCCCGCGCCACGGGCCTGCCGGCCCTGGCCGACGACTCGGGCCTCTGCGTCGACGCACTCGGCGGCGCGCCCGGGTTGTATTCCGCCCGCTACGCCGGCGGCCATGGCGACGCCGCGGCGAACATCGCGCGCCTGTTGCACGAGCTCGACGGCATCCCCGACGCCGCCCGCACCGCGCACTTCCATTGCACGCTCGCACTCCTGCGCCATCCGGACGATCCGCGTCCGCTCCTCGCCCAGGGCGAATGGCATGGCACGATCCTCCGCGCCCCGCGCGGCGACGGCGGCTTCGGCTACGACCCGGTCTTCCTCGATCCGGCGACCGGCCTCACCGCAGCCGAACTCGACCCGGAGACGAAGAGCCGGACCAGCCATCGCGGGATCGCGATGGCCACGCTCCGCGAGGCCCTCGCGCGGCCCTGACGAAGCGCGCGGCACGCCACCACCCTGACTTCCCGATGCTGACGCTCCCGCCCCTGTCGCTGTACGTCCACCTGCCATGGTGCGTCCGCAAATGCCCGTACTGCGATTTCAACTCGCACGAGGCCCGCGGCACCCTGCCCTTCGATGCCTACGTCGACGCGCTGCTGGCCGACCTCGACCAGGACCTTCCGCTGGCATGGGGCCGGACCGTCACCAGCGTCTTCTTCGGCGGTGGCACGCCGAGCCTGTTCCCCGCGGACAGCATCGACCGTTTCCTGCAGCAGGCGAGCGCCCGGCTGCGATTCGCGCCCGGGTGCGAGGTCACGCTGGAGACCAACCCCGGCACCGCCGAGCACGGACGGTTCGAGGATTACCGCGCGGCCGGCGTGAACCGCCTGAGCTTCGGCGTGCAGAGCTTCGACGACGGCTGCCTGGAGCGCCTCGGCCGGATCCACGACAGCGCGACTGCCGAGGCCGCCGTGCGCATGGCGCAGGACGCCGGCTTCGACAACCTCAACCTCGACCTGATGTACGCGCTGCCCGGACAGGACCTGGCCATGGCCGAACGCGACGTCGAGCGCGCGCTGGCGCTGCAGCCGGCGCACCTGTCCCACTACCAGCTCACGCTCGAGCCGAACACCGTGTTCGCCGCGCGCCCGCCCGCGGGCATTCCCGGCCACGACGATGCCTGGGACATCCAGGAGCATTGCCAGGCGCTGCTGGCCGATGCCGGCTACGGCCAGTACGAGGTGTCGGCGTATGCGCGACAGGGGCGCGAGTGCGCCCACAACCTCAACTACTGGCGCTTCGGCGACTACCTCGGCATCGGCGCCGGCGCCCACGGCAAGCTGTCGCTGCCCGCGGGCCACCCGGACGCGCCGGACGCTGCACGCGATGCCGCCGGTGGCGCGATCCTCCGCCGCTGGAAGTCGAAGCACCCGACGGCCTGGCTGGCCGGGGCAGGCAC
>CAMPJU010000005.1 GCA_946886995.1 uncultured Lysobacteraceae bacterium | reverse complement strand
AAGGCGATGCTGCTGGCGAAGGAATCGCTGATGGAGCCGATCGACATCACCGACCTGCAGGCGCGCGGGGCGGCGAACCGCACCGAGGAGCTGCGCCTGGAGCTGTACGAGAAGGTCAACGCGCTGGGCATCGGCGCGCAGGGCCTGGGCGGCCTGACCACCGTGCTCGACGTCAAGGTCAAGGACTACCCGACGCACGCAGCGAACCTTCCGGTCGCGATGATCCCGAACTGCGCGGCCACGCGGCATGCACACTTCACCCTGGACGGCAGTGGCCCGGTGATGCTGGACCCGCCGTCGCTGGCGGACTGGCCGGCACTGACGTACGACGCCTCCAAGGGGCGGCGCGTCGACCTGGATACGGTGACCCGCGAGGAGGTCGCCAGCTGGCAACCCGGCGAGACGCTGCTGCTCAACGGCAGGTTGCTCACCGGGCGCGATGCCGCGCACAAGCGCATTGTCGGCATGCTCGACCGCGGCGAACCGCTGCCGGTCGACCTGCGCGGGCGATTCATCTACTACGTGGGCCCGGTCGATCCGGTCCGCGACGAAGTGGTGGGGCCCGCGGGCCCGACAACGGCCACGCGCATGGACAAGTTCACCGGACAGGTACTGGAGCAGACCGGATTGCTGGGGATGGTCGGCAAGGCCGAGCGCGGTCCGGTGGCGCGCGAGGCGATCCGCGAGCACCGCTCCGCCTACCTCATGGCGGTGGGCGGCGCCGCCTACCTGGTGTCCAAGGCGATCAGGGCCTCGCGCGTGGTCGCGTTCGAGGACCTGGGCATGGAGGCCATCTACGAGTTCACGGTCCAGGACATGCCGGTCACCGTGGCCGTCGACAGCCGCGGCGACTCGGTGCACGAGCGCGGACCCGCCGAATGGCGCAGGCGGATTGAAAGCCGCCTTGTCACAGCTGCGTCCGGATCGGGATGATGAAGATCTCCGCGAACTTCTCGGTCCAGGGTCGCGCCTCCCACTTCGCGTAGTCGTACGCCTCGGCCTTCGCGAGGTCCGCCTCGAACACCTCGGTCATGTGCGCCGCGAACCCGCGGTCGTACACGTTCAGGCTGGCCTCGTCGTTGAGCTGGAACGAGCGCAGGTCGAAATTGGTCGAGCCGACCGAGACGAGCTCGTTGTCCACGATCATCATCTTGTTGTGGAACATGGTCGGGGCGTACTCGTACATCTCCACGCCCGCGAGCAGCAACGGGCCCCAGCCGGACTTGGAGGCCAGGCGCGCGGCGGTCGAGTCGGTCAGGTCGCCCGGCATCAGCACGCGGATCCGGACCCCGCGGTGGCGCGCGGCGATGAGCGCCTTGGTGATGAGGTCGTCCGGGATGAAGTAGGCCGCGGCGATGTCGATCCGTTCCTCGGCCGCGGCGATCGCCAGCAGGTACATCAGGTGCATGCTCTCGCTGCCCCCGGCGGGCGAACTGATGAACATGTGCGCATCCATGTCGCCGACCGGCGACAGCGGCGGGAAGTACGTTTCCCCATTGAGGAGCTCGCCGGTCGTCTTCACCCAGTTGTCGTTGAACGCCGACTGGACCTGCGCGACCGCCGGCCCCTCGATGCGGAAGTGCATGTCGCGCCAGTGCTCCGCGTCCTGCGCGTCGCCCATCCACGGATCGCCGATGCCGACGCCACCGGTGAAGCCGATCCGGCCGTCCACCACCAGCAGCTTGCGGTGGGTGCGGTTGTTCATGCGGCTCAGGTTGTACCAGTGCAGGGGACGGTAGCGTTCCACCGCCACGCCCGCGTCCTTCATCTGCGTCAGCAGGCGCTCCTCCATGCTCACGCTGCCCGCCCAGTCGATGGTGACGTTGACCGCCACGCCGGCCCGCGCGCGCTCCGACAGGGCGTCGGCGAAGCGCTCGCCGATCTCGCCCTCCCAGTAGATGTAGGTCTCGAAGGTGACGGTTTCCTTCGCGCCGGCGATCGCCTCGAGCATCGCCGGGAAGATCTCCGCGCCGTTCTGCAGGTCGGTGACCCGGTTGCCCGGGAGGATGGCCGGCCCGAGCATCACCGACATCTCGCGCCGGAACTGCGGGTCGGAGACGGCATACCGGTGTTCGATCTTGCGTTCGAGCTGCTTGGACGGCGTGGCGAAGTTCACCGCGATCACGACGCCGAGCGCCGTGAGCAGGAACGTGATGATGATCGTCGTCAGCATGCGTTTGCGACTCCAGCGGACCATGGTTACCACCACCAGGCGAAGACGAAGATGCCCAGCATCGCGAACGCGAGCGCCAGTTTCAGCACGGCCGCGAACACGATGCCGAGCCAGGTGCCCACGCCGACCTTCGCGGCCATCCCGAGCCGGCGGCCGTGGAGCCACTCCCCGACCAGCGCACCGACGAACGGTCCGATGATGATGCCGATGAAGCCCGTGAAGAGGCCGGCCACGGTGCCGATCGCGGCGCCGAGGAGCGCCAGCCGGCTGGCGCCGACGCGCTTCGCGCCGAGCAGGGCGGCGATGACGTCGACGCCGACCGAGAGCAGTGTCAGGACGGCGAGCATGATCACCGTGCCCACGCCGACCACGTCGTAGCCGCCGGCCCAGGCAGCCAGCCACATGCCCGCGAACATCAGCGGCAGCCCGGGCAGCGCGGGCAGTACCACGCCCAGCAGGCCGATGACCACCAGCGCGCCGGCGAGGAGGTAGTACAGGGCCTGCGTGTCCATCGTCCGCTCCGTCAGTCCAGGAATTGCAGCTTGGCCAGCTCAGCGTACAGGCCGCCGGCCGCCATCAGGGCATCGTGGGTGCCTTCGGCGACGATCCGTCCCCGGTCCATCACCACGATCCGGTCGGCCTTGAGCACCGTGGCCAGGCGATGCGCGATCACCAGCGTGGTGCGTCCGGCCATCAGGTTCTCCAGCGCATGCTGCACCGCGCGTTCGCTGTGCGCGTCCAGCGCCGAGGTCGCCTCGTCGAGCAGGAGCACCGGGGCATCCTTGAGCAGGGCGCGGGCGATCGCGACCCGTTGCTGCTGGCCGCCCGAGAGGCGGGCGCCCCGTTCGCCGAGCTCGCTGGCGTAGCCCTCGGGCAGGGCATCGAGGAACTCGTGTGCCTCGGCAGACCGCGCCGCCGCCTCGACTTCCGCGTCGCTCGCTTCCAGCCGTCCGTAGCGGATGTTGTCCGCGGCGGTGGCGGCGAAGATGGTCGGCTGCTGGGGCACCAGCGCGATCGAGCCACGCAGGGCCGCCGGGTCGAGTTCCCGCACATCGGTCCCGTCGAGCGACACCGTGCCCGATTGCGGATCGTGGAAGCGCAGCAGCAGTGAGAAGACCGTGCTCTTGCCGGCGCCGGAGGGCCCGACCAGTGCCACGGTCTCGCCCGGGCGCACGTGCAGGTCGAAACCGTCCAGCGCCGGCAGGTCGGGGCGCTGCGGATAATGGAAGACCACGTGGTCGCAGCGGACCTCGCCGCGGACCGGCACTGGCAGCGGCCGCGGATCCGCCGGCGCGACGATCGCCGCGTCGGCGTCCAGCAGTTCCGCGATCCTGCCCATGCCGCCGGCCGCGCGCTGCACGTCGTTCCAGACCTCGGCCAGCGATCCGACGGAGCCGCCGCCGATGAGCGCGTACAGCACGAATTGCCCCAGCGTGCCCGCACTCATCCGGCCGGCGGCCACGTCGTGCGCGCCGGACCAGAGCACCAGCGTGATCGCGCCGAACACCAGGGTGATCGCCACCGCCGTGACCAGCGCCTGCGCCTGGATCCGCTTGCGCGCCATCGCCACGGCGCGCGCCACCGCCGCGCCGAACCGCTCGCGCTCGAACGGCTCGCGCGCATGCGCCTGGACCGTGCGCACCGCACCCAGCGTCTCGGTCGCGAAGGTGTTCGCGTCGGCGATCCGGTCCTGGCTCAACCGTGACATGCGCTGCAGGCGGCGGCCGCCCACCACGATCGGCAGCACCGCCAGCGGGATGCCGACCAGTGCATAGCTGGCCAGCCCGGGCGCGGTGACGAACAGCATCACGATGCTGCCGACGAAGGTCACGGTGCTGCGCAGCGCGACCGACATGCTCGTGGCGACGACGCTGCGCAGCAGTTCCGCGTCGGCGGTCAGCCGCGACACGAGCTCGCCGCTGCGGGACCGGTCGAAGAAGCCGGCGTCCAGCGACACCAGGTGGGCATACAGCCGCGTGCGCAGGTCGGCGACGACGCGCTCGCCGAGCAGCGAGACGAAATAAAAGCGCGCTGCCGTCGCGAGGGCCAACACCAGCGCAACGGCGAACAGCAGCATGAACGCGCGGTCGATGGCGCTGCCGCCGCCGGCCGCGAAGCCCTGGTCGATCATGCGTCGGAACGCCACCGGCAACGCGAGCGTCGCGGTGCTCGAGCAGGCGAGCGCCACCAGCCAGGCGGTGAACAGGCCCGCGTGGGCGCGGACGAACGGCCACAGGGCCCGCAGGCTGGTGACCGGCGGGCGCCGTCCGGTGGGCGCATCGCCCGCGTTGGTGGTGGGATCCATGCGGGCTATTGTCCCGGCTCGCGCGGGTCGGGGTCGAGCAACTGCACGCGGTCCCGGCTCGCGTCGCGCAGGCGTTCGGCCAGCGCGTCGGCCGCATCGGCGCGGACGCGCAGCCGCAGCCGGGCACCGCCGGGGACGAACGACTCGTCCAGCCGCTCGGCTGCATGGGCGGACAACGCCGCATGCACCAGCCCGGTGTCGTCGAACCCGAAGGCCAGCGACCGTTCGACGTAGGAGACCAGCGGCCTCCTCGTGGCGGCGCGCAGGCACTCCGCGGCGGTGTTGCCGTAGGCGCGCACCAGCCCGCCGGCGCCGAGCTTGATCCCCCCGTACCAGCGGGTCACCACCACTACCACTTGGTCCAGGCCCTGGCCGTCGATCGCGGCGAGGATGGGCCGCCCGGCCGTTCCCGCGGGTTCACCGTCGTCGCTCGAGCGATAGGCGTCGCCGCAGCGGAACGCCCAGCAATTGTGCGTTGCCTCCACGTCGGACAACGCGGAGACCGCGGCGAGCGCCTCGTCCGGCGAACCGGCGGCCACGCCCCGTGCCAGGAACCGGCTGCGGCGTACCTCCGTCAGGTGCTCGGCGGGGGCGGCGAGGGTTTCGCTCATCGCCTCGATTCTAAGCGCCCGTGATCGCGCTATCCTGCGGGCGATGAAGGGGGAGGGAGTCCTGGTGGGCGCTGCCAACCGGATCGAGCGGGCGGAGCCGCAGCTCGCATGCACGGATGGGCCCGCGCCCGCGACTGCATTGTGCGAGGCGTTGCCCGATGGCTCCGCGGTGGTCGTCCACTGGCGCACCGTCGCTGGCGAGGCCGGCTGCGCCGAGGCTGCGTTGCCGGCCGGAACCACCACACCCGACGCATTGCACCACCGTGCCAGGGCGCTGCTCGACGCTCCCGACCGATTGGCCGCGTCCAGCCTGGAGGATGCGTGGTCCGCCGTGGACGGTGAGCGCGTCGCGATCGCGGCCTCCCCGGGCGCCGCGATGACCCCGGCGGCGCGCCAGGCCTGGCTCGCATTGGCTCGTACGGTGGTCGATGCGCACCTGGCCGCGCAGCGCGCGCAGGCGCGCATCGAATCGCTCGAGAAATCCGAGCGGTTGCAGCAGGCGCTGTACGAGATCGCCGACCTGTCGGGCTCCGAGCTGGAAATGGGCGAGATGCTGGCCCGCATCCACGCGGTCGTCGGCGGCCTGATGTATGCCGAGAACTTCTACATCGTGCTGTACGACGACGTGCGCGACACGATGCGGTTCCTGTACTTCGCCGACCGGCTGGACCCGTACGTCGCCGATCCCGCCGAGGAACTGCACGGCTGCGACATGCCCAACAGCCTGACGCTGGCGATCCTGCGCCACGGCGAGGCCGCGCAGGGTCCGTCCGATGCCGTGCGGGAACACCTGGGTGTCGAGCGCGACACGATCCACGGTCCGGAAAGCCAGGACTGGCTGGGCGTGCCGATGCGCCGCGGCGACCGCGTCAGCGGCGCGATCGTCGTGCAGAGCTACGACCGCCCGGACATGTATGGCGAGGAGGAACGCGCGCTGCTGGCGTTCGTCGCGCAGCACATCCTGACGGCGCTGGACCGGCGCCAGGCGCGCGATGAACTGGAGCGCCGCGTCGAGGAACGGACCCACGCGCTGCAGGAGGCGAACCGCGAACTGCAGGCCGAGATCGTCGAGCGGCAGCGTGCCGAGCGCCTGCAGCGGGCGCTGTTCCGCATCGCCGAACTGTCGATCACGTCCGAGACCATGGAGCGGTTCTACGCCCAGGTGCACGACGTGGTCGGCGAGCTGCTCTACGCCCGCAATTTCTACATCGCTCTGCTCTCCGACGATGGCGAGCGGCTGGAATTCCCCTACTCGATCGACGAACGCGACCCGGTGCGCGCCAGTCGCGTGATCGGGCAGGGCATGACCGAGTTCGTGATCAGCGCCGGCCACGCGCTGCTCGCCGACCGCGACCGGATCGGCGAGCTGGAGCGGCAGGGCGTGCTGCGCAGCCACGGCGCGCTGTCGCACTGCTGGCTCGGCGTGCCGCTGATGCGCGAGGACATGGTGGTCGGGGTGATCGCGGTGCAGAGCTACTCGCCCGCGGTGATCTTCACCGAGCGCGACCAGGAACTGCTGACGTTCGTCGCGTACCACATCGGCAGTGGCCTGGCCCGCAAGCAGGCGCAGGACCGGCTGCGCACCGCGCATGCGCAGCTGGAACAACGGGTCGAGTCCCGCACCCGGGAACTGGCCGAGGCCAACAGCGAGCTGCGCGAGCAGATCGGCGAGCGCGTGCGCGCCGAGGAAAAGCTGACCTACCAGGCGATGCACGACGCGCTGACCGGCCTGCCCAACCGGGGGCAGTTGCTCCGGCGGCTCAACGCCGCGATCGAGCGCGCGCGCAAGGGCGGCAACAACCGCACCTTCGCGGTGCTGTTCCTGGACCTGGACCGGTTCAAACTGGTCAACGACAGCGTGGGCCATGCCGCGGGCGACGACCTCCTCGTGGAAGCCGGTCGCCGGATCGTGTCGACGATGCGCTCGGACGACATCGTCGCGCGGCTGGGCGGCGACGAGTTCGCGATCCTGGTGGAGCGGATCGATGGCCTGGCGGCGGCGCAGGAGCTTGCGCAGCGGGTCCTGGATGCGCTGGGAGACGCGATCTGGATCGCGGGGCGCGAAGTGTTTCCCTCCGCCAGCGTCGGCATCGCGTTGTGGCATCCGCGCTACCGCAGCGGCGAGGAACTCCTGCGCGACGCCGACGCCGCGATGTACCGCGCCAAGGCCGCCGGCCGTGACTGCTGCGCCGTGTTCGACGAGGTCATGCGCGACGAGGCGATGCGCCTGCTGGACCTGGAGGCCGACCTGCGCCGCGCGATCAACAGCGACGCCTTCGAGGCGCACTACCAGCCGATCGTGCGGCTCGACACGGGCGCGGTCGTCGGCCACGAGGCGCTGCTGCGCTGGCGGCACGACCGGCGCGGCCTGCTGCTCCCCGGTGACTTCATCGGCCTCGGCGAGGACTCGGGCCTGATCGAGCAGGTGGACTGGCTGATGTACAAGCAGGCCGTGCAGCGGCTGGCGGCATGCCCGGATGGCTACATCTCGGTGAACGTCTCGCCCCGCCACTTCCGTTCGGTGGATTTCGCCGAGCGCCTGCTGGCCCTGCTGCACGACGCGGGCGCGGATCCCAGGCGCCTGCGCATCGAGATCACCGAGGTCGCGCTGCTGGACGACGCGCCACGTGCGCTGCGGACCCTGCGGACCCTGCGCAGCCAGGGCGTGCAGGCGCAACTCGACGACTTCGGCACCGGGTTCTCCGCGCTGTCCTACCTGCACCGGTTCCCGATCGAGTGCCTGAAGATCGACCAGAGCTTCGTCGCCGGGCTCACCGGCGAGTCGCGACCCGAGAGCCTCGCGGTGATCCGCGCGATCCTTGCGCTGGCGGGCACGCTGGGCATCGAGACGATCGGCGAGGGAATCGAGGAGCCGTCGCAGCGCGACGCCCTCCGCGAAATGGGCTGCGTGTACGGGCAGGGCTACCTGTTCGGCCGGCCGGCGGCCGTGACGCTCTCCCCGAAGGCATCCGCCCGTCATCCTGGAACGGAGTCGCTCGAACCGTGAGACCGGGTCCCTCGATCGCCTGACCGACGCACCGCTCACGCGCCCCCTGCTAGACCGGCGCCATGGACGAGTTCGCCCGCCGCCGCGAACAGATGGTGGAGCGCCAGGTCGAGCGTCGCGGGATCCATGACCCGCGCGTGCTGGCCGCGATGCGCGCAGTGCCGCGCGAGGCGTTCGTCGACGAGGCGCTGCGCGAGCTTGCCTACGAGGACTCGCCGCTGCCGATCGAGGCCGGGCAGACCATCTCGCAGCCGTACATCGTCGCGCTGATGGTCGAGGCGGCGGAAGTCGCGCCCGGCGACCGGGTCCTGGAGATCGGCGCGGGGTCGGGCTACGCGGCGGCAGTGATGGCCTCGATCGCGCGCGAGGTCCATGCGATCGAGCGGCAGCCCGCACTGGCCGCGCAGGCGCGGGAGCGGTTCCAGCGGCTGGGCTACGCGAACATCCAGCTGCGCGAGGGCGACGGCACGCGCGGTTGGCCGGAGGCCGCGCCCTTCGATGCCATCCTCGCCGCCGCGGGCGGTCCGGAAGTCCCCGAGGTGCTGCTGCGGCAACTGGCGATCGGCGGCCGTCTGGTGATGCCGGTGGGCGAGCAGGCGGCCCAGCGCCTGGTCAAGATCGTGCGCACGTCGGAACACACCTTCGACACCCGGCCGCCGCTCGGAGACGTGCGGTTCGTTCCGTTGATCGGTGCGCACGGCTGGCAGGACGACCAGCCGATCCACGCGCCGGCGCGCGCTAGCGGGGAGCCGCAGCCGCTCCCCCGGGTCATTGCCGAGGCGGCCGAGCCACTGCCGGCACTGGAGGATCCGGAGTTCGGGCGCCTGTTCGACCGGTTCGCCGATGCCCGGGTCGTGCTGCTGGGCGAGGCCAGCCACGGGACGTCGGAGTTCTACCGGGCGCGGGCCGCGATCACCCGGCGGCTGGTCGAGGCGCATGGCTTCCGGATCGTCGCGGTGGAGGCGGACTGGCCCGACGCGGCGGTGATCGACCGCCATGTGCGGCATGCGCCCGCGCACGACGGCGCCGAACCCCCGTTCGAGCGGTTCCCGACCTGGATGTGGCGCAACACCGACGTCGATGCGTTCGTCGGCTGGTTGCACGCCTTCAACGCGGACCGTCCCGTCGGCGACCGCGCCGGCTTCCACGGGCTGGACCTGTACAGCCTGCACCGCTCGATCCGCGCGGTGGTCGAGTACCTGGACCGGGTCGACCCGGACATGGCGCGCGAGGCGCGTCGGCACTACGCGTGCCTGGACGCCTGGGCCCGGCGCCCGCAGGAGTACGGGCAACTGGCACTGCATGCGGGCTACGCCCCCTGCGAGCAACCCGTCCTGGAGATGCTGGGCGGCCTGCTGGAGCGCCGGCTGGAGTACGCCGCGCGCGACGGCGCCCATTTCCGCGATGCCGCGCAGAACGCCCGCGTGGTGCGCAATGCGGAGGCGTACTACCGCGCGATGTACCAGAGCAGCGAGGCGTCGTGGAACCTGCGCGACCGGCACATGTTCGAGACCCTGGAACACCTGCTGGAGGCGGGCGGCCCCGACAGCCGCGCGGTGGTGTGGGCGCACAACTCGCATATCGGCGATGCGCGGCAGACCGACATGGGCCGGGAGCGGGGCGAACTCAACATCGGCCAGCTGTGCCGCGAACGTTTCGGCGACCGGGCGGTATTGATCGGCTTCGGCACGCATTCCGGCACGGTGGCGGCGGCCAGCGACTGGGAAGCGCCGATGCAGGTGATGGACGTCGTGCCGTCGCTGCCCGACAGCTACGAGCGGCAGTTCCACGCGTCCGATGCGGGTCGCGCGCTCGTCGACCTGCGCGACGGCGAGCACCCGGCGTTGCGGAACGCGCTGATGGAGGACCGGCTGGAGCGCTTCATCGGCGTCATCTACCGGCCCGATACCGAGCGTTGGAGCCACTACGCGCAGGCGACGCTGCCGCGGCAGTTCGACGCGTTCACCTGGTTCGACCGCACCACGGCGGTGACCCCGCTGCCGAGCCGTCCACGGCGCGGTGGCGCCCCCGAGACCTGGCCGTTCGGGCTCTAGTCCCGGATCACCAGCAGCCGCGGTTCGGTCATGTCCGCGATCGCGCAGCGCACGCCCTCGCGGCCGATGCCGGACTGCTTCACACCGCCGTAGGGCATGTTGTCGACGCGGAAGCTGGGGACGTCGCCGACCACCACGCCCCCCACTTCGAGCCGGTCCCAGGCACGCATCGCGTGCGCCAGCGAGCCGGTGAACACGCCCGCCTGCAGGCCGAAATCGCTGTCGTTCGCGCGCGCGAGTGCATCGTCGAAATCTTCGAAGCGCTCCAGCATCGCCACCGGGCCGAAGGCCTCGCGACGGTACAGGTCGCAACCGGTCGGCACGCCTTCCAGCAACCACGCCGGCAGCATCGCGCCGTCCCGCTCACCGCCGGCCAGCTTGCGCGCACCCGCCTTGCGCGCGGCCGCGATCCACGCCTCCACGCGCCGTGCAGCGTCCTCGTCGATCATCGGCCCGATGAAGGTGCGTTCGTGCCGGGGGTCGCCCATGCGCAGGTTCGCCACCGCTGCTTTCAGCTTGCGCCGAAGCTGTTCGTAGATGGCATCGTGGACGATGATCCGCTGCACCGAGATGCAGCTCTGCCCCGACTGGTAATAGGCACCGGACACCAGCCGCCCGACCACTGCATCGATCGGCCTGCCCGGATCCGCGTCGACGATGCACGCAGCATTGCCCCCGAGTTCCAGCACCACCTTCTTGCGGCCGGCGCGGGCCTTGAGGTCCCACCCGACCATGCCGCCGGTGAAGCTCAGCAGCGCGAGGCGTTCGTCCTCGACCAGCGCTGCCGCGTCGTCGTTGGAGCAGGGCAGGACCGAGAAAGCACCCTTCGGCAGGTTCGTTTCGGCCAGGACTTCGGCGATGAGCAGCGCGCCCACCGGGGTGCGCGCGGAGGGCTTGAGCACGAACGGGCAGCCGGCGGCGATCGCCGGCGCCACCTTGTGGGCGACGAGGTTCAACGGGAAGTTGAAGGGCGTGATGAAGCTGCACGCACCGACCGGCACGCGCTTGACCATGCCGCGATAGCCTTCGGTTCGCTGGCTGATGCCCAGCTCGATCACCTCGCCGTCGATCCGGGTCGCTTCGCCGGCCGCGATCCGGAACGTGTCGACCAGTCGCGTGACTTCGCCACGCGCGTCGCCGATGGGCTTGCCGGCCTCGATGCACAGGGCCAGCGCGAGCTCCTCGCGGCGCTCGTCGAAGCGCGCGACGCAATGCTCGAGGACGGCGCGGCGCGCATGCGGCGGGAATGCCGCCATCGCGGCGCGCGCCCGGTGCGCGGACGCAATGGCCCTGTCGACGGCCCGGGCATCGGCTAACGCGACGCGTGTGGCGAGCCGGCCGGTGTACTTGTCGCGGACCTCGAGGTCCGTATTGGCGGCAACCGCCTTGTTGGCGAGGTAGTAGGGGTAGGTCTTCTTCAGGCCGGGCATGGCGGCTCCGGGTGGCTAGCGCACGGTGAGTTTCAGGGTGCCATCGGCTAGCCGCGCCTCGACACGGTCGCCGGGCGCGGCCTGCGTGGTGCTGCGGACCACGCGGCCGTCCTCGTGCTGCACGATCGCGTAGCCGCGCGCCACGGTCGCCAGCGGGCTGACGGTTTCCAGGGAGCGGGCGAGGGAACGCAGGTGCCGGGTGTCGTCGGCAAGCCGGCGGGCGATCGCGGCCGACAGGCGCCGCGTCGCGTCGGCCTGGCGGCGGCACAGCAACTCGATGCGGGCGCCGGGGCGCTGGGCGTTCAGTCGCAGCTGGGCGCGATCCGCGCGCTGCGTCGCCTGGCGCAACTGCTGGAGCTGCTGGCGCTGCAACCGCGCCAGGAAGCCGGCGATGCGCCGGCGCAGGTCCTCGCGGTCCGGCACCAGCAACTCGGCCGCGACCGACGGCGTGGGCGCGCGCACGTCCGCGGCGAAGTCGGCGAGGGTGAAGTCGGTTTCGTGCCCGACGGCCGAGACGACCGGCACCGGCGAGGCGGCGATCGCCCGGGCCAGCGCTTCGTCGTTGAACGCCCAGAGGTCCTCCAGCGACCCGCCGCCGCGCGCGACCAGGAGGACGTCGTAGCGTCCGCTCGCCGCGGCGCGCTCCAGCATCGCGGCGATGCCGGCGGCTGCCGTGGCGCCCTGGACCTGCACCGGCAACACCTCGACGTCGAGCAGCGGACAGCGGCGCCCCAGCACGCTGAGGATGTCGCGCACCGCCGCGCCGGACGGCGAGGTGACCACGCCCAGGCGCTCGACGAACGCCGGCAGCGGGCGCTTGCGGTCGGCATCGAACAGGCCTTCCGCCGCCAGCTTCGCCTTAAGTTCCTCGAATGCGCGGCGCAGGGCGCCTTCGCCGGCTTCCTCCATGTGGTCGAGCACCAGCTGGTATTCGCCACGCGCTTCGTACAGGGTCAGCCGCCCGCGTGCGAGCACGCGCAGCCCTTCCCGCGGCACGAACTTCAGCCACTGGCTCTTCGGCTTGAAGAACGCACCGCGCACCTGGGCGCGCGCGTCCTTCAGGGTGAAGTACAGGTGGCCGGAGGCCGGACGCGACACGTTGCCGAGCTCGCCCTCCACCCAGACCAGCGGGAACGCATCTTCGAGGAGGCTGCGGGCCAGCGTGTTCAGCTGGCTGGGGGTCAGGACGCGGTCGCGTTCGCTCATGCCGCAAGCCTAGCGCACGGTCGGCAGGCGTCCGGCCAAGGAGGCGGCGGTCCTACAATAGGGGCGTGAACGCCCAGCCAGGACATCGCGACGACGCCGGCCTTTCGGCGCCCCTCTCGGAGTGGGCGTTCGGCCCGTTGCCACGCCACCCGACCCGCCAGGTCCGCATCGGCGGCGTCGCCGTCGGCGGCGGGGCCCCGGTCGTCGTGCAGTCGATGACCAATACCGACACCGCCGACATCGAGGGCACCACGAAGCAGGTCGCGCAACTGTGGCGCGCCGGGTCGGAGATCGTCCGGGTCACCGTCAACAACCCGGAAGCCGCGGCCGCCGTGCCCCGGATCGTCGAACGGCTGTCGATGATGGGCGTGGACGTGCCGCTGGTCGGCGACTTCCACTACAACGGCCACCAGTTGCTGGCGGGCGAGCCGGCCTGCGCCGAAGCGCTGGCCAAGTACCGGATCAATCCCGGCAACGTCGGCTTCGGGCGCAAGCGCGACATCCAGTTCGCGCAGCTGGTCGAATTCGCGATCCGCTACGACAAGCCGGTCCGCATCGGCGCGAACTGGGGCTCGCTCGACCAGGCGCTGGCCACCCGGCTGATGGACGAGAACGCCGCGCGGCCGCAGCCCTGGGATGCCGGCCGCGTGCTGCGCGAGGCGCTGATCCGCTCCGCCCTGGACTCGGCCGCGCGCGCGGTGGAACTGGGCCTGCCGGCCGACCGGATCGTGCTCAGCTGCAAGGTCAGCGGCGTGCAGGAACTCATCGCGGTGTATCGCGACCTCGCTTCGCGCAGCGACTTCGCGCTGCACCTGGGCCTGACCGAGGCCGGCATCGGCAGCAAGGGCATCGTGGCGTCGAGCGCGGCGCTCGCCGTGCTGCTGCAGGAAGGCATCGGCGACACCATCCGCATCTCGCTCACGCCGGATCCGGGGGCGCCACGCACGACCGAGGTGGTGGTCGCGCAGGAGCTGCTGCAGACGATGGGCCTGCGTGCGTTCACGCCGATGGTCACCGCCTGCCCGGGTTGCGGTCGCACGACGTCCGAGTTCTTCCAGGAGTTGGCGAAGGTCGTGCAGGAGCACGTGCGCGAGCGCATGCCACTGTGGCGCGTCACGCACCCGGGTGCGGAGAACCTCACCCTGGCCGTGATGGGCTGCGTGGTGAACGGCCCGGGCGAATCGCGCCACGCCGACATCGGGATTTCGTTGCCGGGGACCGGCGAGGCACCGTCCGCACCGGTGTTCATCGATGGCGAGAAGGCCGTCACGCTGCGCGGCGACGACATCGCGCATGAGTTCGTGGGCCTGGTCGACGCCTACGTCGAACGACGCTATGGCGCCGCTGCGCAGGGCGACTGAGCGCGTCCGCACGGCGAACCTCTCCGACCTGCGGCGGGAGGCGTCGTTCGCCGTCCGCTTCCTGCTGAAGTACCGACGGCGCCTGCTGCTCCTGTTCACCGGGTTGCTGCTGCCGCTCTGGGGATTCGCCGAGCTCGCCGAAGAGGTGCACGAGGGCGAGGGATTCGGCTTCGACCTGCCGCTGCTCGGCCTGGCGCACGAAGCCGGCACCGCGGGGCTGGACCAGCTCCTGGTGGCGGTCACGCACCTCGGCTACGAGTGGTTCGTGGTGCCGTTCGACGTGCTGCTGGTGCTGGCGCTCGCGATGAAGCGACGCGTGCGCGAGGCCCTGTTCGCCGGCCTGGCACTGGGTGGCTCGGCGCTCCTGAACATCGCGGCCAAGCAGGTGTTCGCCCGTGCCCGGCCGGCGCTGTGGGAATCGCTCGCGCCGGAGCACACCTTCAGCTTTCCCAGTGGCCATGCGATGGGGTCGATGACGCTCGCGTGGGTGGTGGTGCTGCTGGCGTGGAGCACGCGCTGGCGCTGGCCCGTGGTGCTGCTGGCGTTCCCGTTCGCGCTGCTGGTGGGGTTGTCGCGCGTGTACCTGGGGGTGCACTTCCCGTCGGACATCCTGGCGGGCTGGGCGGCCGCGTCGACCTGGGCGGTCGCGAGCTTCCTGGTCGTGTTCCACCACCACCGGCATCCGTGGGAGGGCGCCGGCATCCCGCGCACGCCCTGACCCGCGCCGCCGCTATTCGCCGGGCTTGGCGGCCTCCACCGGCGCGGTCGTGGCATGCCGGCGCAGGAGGGTCGCTTCGCGATGGGCGATGTACGCGTTGGCCGCGAGGATGATCGCCGCGCCCAGCACGGTCCAGCGATCCAGCGACTCGCCGAACAGCAGCCAGCCAGCGACTGCCACCAGCGGCAACTGCATGAAGCTGATCGGCTGCAACGCGGACACTTCCCCCAGCTTGATCGCGCGCGTCCACAGCATGTGCCCGCCGGTCCCGAGCAGGCCGGCCGCGACCACCCACAGCCAGGTGATGCCGGAGGGCCATTGCCAGACCCACAGCGCCGGCAGGATGGACATCGGGACCCAGAGGATCGTCGTCCACAGCACGATGCGGTCGGCGGGTTCGGTACGGGACAGCTGCTTGATCTGGATGGCGACGATGCCGCTGAGGATGGCGGCCAGCACCGCGACCAGGCTGCCCGCGGAAAAGCCCTCGGTACCGGGCCGCACGATCACCAGCACGCCGATGAAGCCCACCACGACCGCCGTCCAGCGGCGCGCCCGTACCTGTTCCCCGAGCCAGAACACCGCGGCGATGGTGACGAACAGCGGCGAGGAATAGGTGAGCGAGATCGCGTGGGCGAGCGGGAGGTGGCCGATGGCCCAGAAGCCCGCGAACATCGCGAAGACGCCGAGCAGGCAACGCACGACGTAGCGCGGCAGCTGGTCCGTCTTCAGCAGGCCCGGACCGTGCCTGAGCAGCAGCGGCAGCGCCGCGAGCATGCCGAAGAAGTTGCGGAAGAACGCGATCTCGAAGGTGTGCAGGGTTTCCGACGCCAGGCGGATCACCACCGCCATCCCGGCGAAGAACACGGTGCTGCCGAGCATCAGCAGTGCCGCGCGGACGTGCACGATGTGCGACGGCGCGCCTTCCTCGCTCACCACGTCGCGCCCACGATCCGCGGTTCGGGCTCCAGGGCGACGCCGAAGCGGTCCTGCACAGACTCCGCGATGCGCCGGGCGAGGTCCAGCAGCTGCGCGCCCGTGGCGGCGCCATGGTTGACCAGGACCAGTGCGTGCGAATCGGCGACACCGGCGTCGCCGTCGCGATGGCCCTTCCACCCGCACCGGTCGATCAGCCAGGCCGCCGAGAGCTTTGCCGATCCCGGGAGCGGGAACACCGGCAGCGAGGGATGGTCGGCGCGCAGCGCGTCTGCCTGGGCAGTGGGCACGATCGGGTTCTTGAAGAAGCTGCCTGCATTCCCGATCCGCGCGGGGTCCGGGAGCTTGCGGCGACGGATCGCGGTCACGGCGTCGGCCACCTGGAGCGCGGTGGGCGCCGCGCCGACGCCCATCGCGTCGAGTTCGTCGCGCACGCCTGCGTAGTCGACCTTCGGCGGGATCGGGCGGGACGGCGTGGTGCGCGACAGCAGGAATTCGACGGCGGTGACCACGAAGCGGCCGGGCTCCCGCTTGAACAGGCTGTCACGGTAGGCGAAGGCGCAGGCGTCCGGAGTGAAGCGGTGCAACGTGCCGGTGGCCGGCTCGAACGCATCGACGACGGCAATCGTGTCGCTCGCCTCCACGCCGTACGCGCCGATGTTCTGGATGGGCGCGGCGCCCACGGTCCCGGGGATCAGCGCCAGGTTCTCGAGGCCGCCCAGCCCGCGCCCGAGCGACCAGCGCACGAAATCGTCCCAGCCACCACCGGCTTCGGCGCGGACCCGCACGCGATGCGCAGGCGCAAGGAAGCACCCAGCCGCGGCACGCTGCCGCCCGAATG
>CAMPJU010000004.1 GCA_946886995.1 uncultured Lysobacteraceae bacterium | reverse complement strand
GTCGACGACCATCCGACCAATCGGCTGGTGATCGCGCGCCAGCTCGCGCTGGCCGGCTTCGCGAGCGAAGCGGCGAACGACGGAGCCGAAGGCCTGGAGCGCTGGCGCAATGGCCACTACGGCCTGGTGCTGTCGGACGTGCACATGCCGGGGCTGGACGGCTACGACCTCGCCCGCGCGATCCGTGCGGAGGAAGCCGAGGCCGGCCGCAAGCGCACGCCGATCGTGGCGCTGACCGCCGCCGCATTGAAGGGCGAGGCCGAGCGTTGCCTGGCCGCGGGCATGGACGACTACCTTGCCAAGCCGGTGCCGGTGGCGACGCTCGCCGCCTGCCTGCAGCGCTGGTTGCCGCAGGCGGCGCCCGCCGCCAGCGCGGATGCGTCGGCGGCCGGGACGTTGCCGCAACTCGTGCAGCCGGTCGCGCTCGACGCCGCGGTGGTGGCCGCATTGACCGGCGGCGATGCGGATGCCGGCCGCCAGCTGCTCGACGACTTCCTCGGCGCGACGGCCGACGACCTTGCCGCGCTCGATGCCGCGCGCGGTGCCGGCGATGCACCGGCGATCGCACGGCAGGCGCACCGCATCAAGGGTGCGGCACGGCTGGTCGGGGCGACCCAGCTGGCCAGCTGCGCGGAAGCACTGGAAGCGGCCGCGCGGGTCGGCGACTGGGACGCACTGCTGCCACTCGCCGAGGACCTGGCCACCGCTGCACAGCGCCTCCGCCTGCTGGTCGCCTCGGGCCTGCACGGTACGATTGGCGGGTGATCAACAACGACCTCGACTGGGCGCCGTCGCGCCGACAGCTGCAGGCGACCGGGCGCGTGCAGGTCCGCGATTTCCTGCAACCCGACGCCGCCGAGCGGCTGCACGCCTGCCTCCGCGACGACGTGCCCTGGCACGTGGCCGAGCGCAACCAGCCGAACCGCCCCGCACCGGCTTTCGGCGCACCGGATCCGGATCTCGACGACGCCTACGCCCGCGCCCGCACCGAAGGCTTCCACTTCGCCTACGACCGCTACCTGATGGTCGAGGCCTTGAAGGAAGGCCGCGACCCCGGGCTGGTGGCGCTCCATTCCGTGGTGCCGTTCTTCAACGGCCCGCAGTTCCTCGAGTTCATCCGCTGGTTCGGCAGCGACCCCGCGATCAACATGGTCGGCGCCCAGGCCACGCGTTACCGACCCGGCCAGTTCCTGCGCCTGCACGACGACAAGCACGACGACGAGGCGCGGCGCTACGCCTACGTGCTCAACCTGTCGCGCGACTGGGAAGCGGACTGGGGCGGCCTGCTGCAGTTCATCGACGCCCGCGGCAACGTCGTCGACAGCTTCGTCCCGCGCTTCAACTCGCTGAGCCTGTTCAAGGTCCCCTTCGGCCATGTCGTCACGCCGGTCGCCCCGTGGGCGAAGGAACCGCGGCTGGCGATCACCGGGTGGTGGCACGCGAAGGCCTGACCGGCGCCTGTCGCCCCGCGACCGCGGGAAACACACACAACAAGGATCGTTCGATGCACGCACTTTTCCTGTTCCTCGTCCTCGCCACCCCGGCGGCGCAAGCGGCCGGCCCTGCCGAGCCTGCGGCTTTCGACATCGCCTCGATGCTCGAAGCCTGCAAGCAATTGCCGATCCAGCAGCAACGCGCCTGCGTGGAGCCCTACCTCGACGACCTGCCGGAACAGATCGCGGAGGGCCTGCGCTTCGAGACGGATCCGGACATCCAGGCAGCCTCGAAACAATGGAAGGAAGCGATCGACGCGGCGCTGCGCGCGCAGGCCGAGGCACTGGCGGCGCGCGGCGGTGCACGCAACCTGCTCGCAGCCGCGCTCCTGTGGCCGCTCCCGGAACCAGCCGAAGGCGAACAGTGGCCCGTCCGGTCGCCCCAGGCCGAAGCCTGGTTCGCCGCGGCGCGGGCCGCGGTGCCGGGCGATCCGCTGGTGGCCTGGATGGAGGCCAGCGACTGCGGCGGCCTGACTGACGAGTGCCTGGGTGACGAAGCCATCTCCCGCCTGCTCGAAGTGGATCCGGACAATGCCGCCGTCCATCTGCTCGCGCTCCACCCAGCGCTGCAGCGGGGCGACGACGCGGCCAGCGTCCTGCACCTGCGCGAAGCCGCCAGCGCCGACGCCTACCAGACCGGCTTCCCGGAGCTGTTGCGCCTCATCGTCGACGCCCACGAGGGCATCGCCTGGCCGGAACCCGACCCTGAGCTGGGCGAAGCACTCGCCGCGATGTGGGGCATCTCCGCCCCGGTCACGGCTGAAGATTTCGCGTCCGTGCAGGCGTTCGGCCGCACGATGGCGGTGACGTACACGGGCTTGCGCCCGCTGACCGAGATCTGTCCCGACGATGGCGGCGGAAACGCGGACCTGCGCGACGAGTGCATGGCCGTTTACGCGCTGGCCGCACGTCGATCGGATGCGCTGGTCGATCGCCTCATCGCACTCGCTCACCTTTCGAGGCTCACGGCAGGAGATGCCACCGGCGATCCCTGGCGGGAACAGTTGCGCCAGATCTACTGGGTGCAGGCACGCGGCTACGCACTGCTGCCCGGTTCGCCTGCTTCCGGCATCACGGGGGGCGAGTATCTGCGCCTGTACGTCGAGAAAGGCGAACTCGGCGCCTTGCAGGACGTCATGCAACGCCATGGCATCCCGACCGAGCCCCCGACTGGTTGGTTGCCCGCGGAACCGCGTCAGCGGGCCCTGGTCACCACCGGGGTTCCACCCGGTTGATCGCGGCCCGCTCGCGGCAACGGATGCGATAGGCTCCGGTCAGCGGGCGTCCGCTGCAACCGGAGTCGTGGATGAAGACGGTGCTGGTGGCCAGTTCCAAGGGCGGGGTCGGCAAGACCACCGTCGTGACCCATCTGGCCGCGCATGCGGCCCTCGCCGGGCGGCGGACCGTACTGGTCGACGCCGACCCCCAGGGATCCTCCACGCGCTGGTGCGAGCGCCGCGCCGGCATGGACAGCGCGGTGCTGCCGGTCGACGGGACGGGCCGGAAGGCCTGGGACCGGCACGTTCCCGACGGCACGCAAGCGGTCTTCATCGACGGCGCGGCCGGGGCGATGGCCGCGGACCTCGACAGCTTCCTGGGCGCGGCGGACGCCGTGGTGGTCCCGGTGCTGCCCTCGACCCTGGACATCGAGGCCACGATCCACTTCCTGGACTCGCTGGCGAAGCACCCGCGGGTGAAGCGGGGCAAGTTGCCGGTGGGACTGGTCGTCAACAAGTACCGGCCGTGGACCAACGCGTCCCGCAACGCCCTCGACGTCCTGCAGGGGTGGCCCGTGCCGGTCGTGACCCAGTTGCGCGACAGCCAGGCGTATTCGGTGCTGGTCGGCCTGGGCAAGAGCCTGTTCGACTACCACTCGGCGCAGGTCCGCGATCACCAGGCCGACTGGCAGCCGCTGCTACGCTGGCTGAAGCACTGACCACGGCGGTCCCGGACCGCAAAGGCCCCCATGAAGGAACTCATCCTGCTGCGCCACGCCCATGCCGAGCCGGCGCCGCCCGACGGCGTGGACCTGGACCGCGCGCTGTCGCCCGAAGGATTGGCCGAGGCCGAGTCCGCCGGGGCCTGGCTGAAGGAACAGGAGCTGGTGCCGGACCGCGTGCTGTGTTCGCCCGCGCGGCGCACGCGGGAGACGCTGGAGGCGGTGCTCGGCGTGATCGGCTACGTCGACCAGCGCCTCGAGGACGCCATCTACGAGGCAACGCCCGGGACGCTCATCGGCCTGGCCGACATGCATCGCGAATGTGACCGCGTGCTGCTGGTCGGCCACAACCCCGGCCTCGAGCGCCTGGCCGCATTGCTGCACAGCGGCCAGTCGGGCGAATACCGCGGCATGCCGCCCGGCTCGGTGGCGGTGCTGGCGTTCAACGACGACGACGCGCCGATCGAGCCCGGCAACGCGCGGCTGGCTGCGTTCTGGTGGCCCTAGGCCATGCGCGGGAGCAGGCTGCTGCCCGGGCTGGCATTGCTGGCGGCGACGCTTGTCGCCCCGGCGGGAGCGGCCGCTGCGCAAGGCGGCGCGCCGCAGACGCTGCCCTTCGATACGGCGCATAGCCGCGTCGGGTTCCACCTGCGGACCCGCTGGGGGCAGCGACTGCAAGGCGAGTTCCCGGCGTACGCAGGCGAAGTGCGCATCGGCGCCGATGGGCGCCGCGAGGTATGGGTGCGCCTGGACAGCGCGCGCATGGAAATCGACGGGCACCCGCGTTACACCCGCTGGGCACGCGGCCCCGAGTTCTTCGATGTCGCCCGGTTCCCTGGCATCGAGTTCCGTTCCGAAACCTACGACGACGCGCTCCTGCGCGATGGCGGTGCGCTCCACGGCACGCTGACCATGCGTGGCGAGTCGCGGCCGGTGCGGTTCGAGGTCGCGCCCGCGACCTGCGACCAGCCGGGCATCGGCTGCGACGTCGTGGCCGGTGGCGTGGTCGACCGGACCGACTTCGGCATGGACGGCTGGCGCGTGGCGGTCGGCGATGCGGTGCGTTTCGAATTGCGCGTGCGCACGAAGGGCGGCGGCGAATGATCCCGGTGCTGCGTGGCGCAGTCCTCCTGATGGCGCTGGCCGGAAGCGCCTGCGCGACACTGTCGCCCGCGGAGCGCGAACGCGCAGAGGCGATCGCCGTCGAGGCGCGCAGCGACCAGCTGACCTGCAGCGAACCCGATGCGTGTGCCGACGCGTCGCCGATACGCGACCTGGCCGGGCGCTCCTTCGCCCGATCCACCCCCGAGGCGCCGCGCCACCACGTGGTCATCCTCGACTCGGGCCGGGACGCGATGCTCGCGCGCCTGGACCTGATCCGCAGCGCCACCAGCAGCATCGACCTGCAGACCTACATCTTCGACCAGGACGATGCGGGCCACCTGTTCCTGGAGGAGTTGCTGGCCGCGGCGCGGCGCGGCGTGCGCGTCCGGGTGCTGATCGACCAGCTGTCGGCCCTGGACCAGGTCGAGACGCTGGCCGCGCTGTCGGGCGCGCACCGGAACTTCCGGTTGCGCATCTACAACCCGACGTTCAACCGCGCACGGCCCAACTACTTCCACTACGCCATGAGCGTGCTGTGCTGCTTCCGCGAGTTCAACCAGCGCATGCACAGCAAGCTGCTGCTGGTCGACGGCGCGGTGGGCATCACCGGCGGGCGCAATTACCAGAACGACTACTACGACTGGGATGCGAGCTACGACTTCCGTGACCGCGACCTGCTGGTCGCAGGGCCGGAGGCGCGCGACATGCGTGCCAACTTCGAACTGTTCTGGTCCGACCCGCGCAGTGTCCCGGCGGCGCGACTGACCGACGTTGGCGGCTACCTCCTGGCGCAAGGCGTTCCCGCGCTGGCGCTCCCGCCCTACACGCGTCCCGACCGCGTCGCGCAGGCGCGGGCCGAGGCGGCCGATCCCGCGCAGCTGCAGGCGCGGATCGTCGCGCCCGCGCTCGAGGTCGGTGCCGTGCACTTCATCGCGGACCTGCCCGCCAAGCACGACCCCGAGGCAGAGGAAGCAGGCGATCGCTCGTCCAGCGTCCTGCGCAGCCTGATCGAATCGGCGCGCGAGGAAGTGCTGCTGCAGACGCCCTACCTGGTGCTGTCCGAAGCCGCGCAGGACGTCTTCGCCGAACTCAATGCGCGGCCCGACCCGCCGCTGGTGACGGTGTCCACCAACAGCCTGGCCGCGACCGATGCATTCATGGTTTACGCGCTGTCGCACAAGTACAAGCGCACCTTCCTGCGCGACTTCGGGTTCCACATCTACGAGTACAAGCCGTTTCCCGGCGACGCGCCGATCGACTTCGCGGCCACCGGCGCGCGCGAGCCGGTGCGGCTCGCCACTGGTGCGAGGACGATGGAAACCGGTCGCCTGGAGCGGGGCAGCGTGCTGCGCCGGCGGTTGCGCACCGAGACCCGGCCGTCCTTCCTCTCGCTGGGCCCGGTGACCGAGCCGGTCCAGCTGGAGCGCGCCGGCCTGCGCATCGGGCTGCACGCCAAGTCGCTGGTGGTGGACGAGCGCGTGGGCGTGGTCGGCACCCACAACTTCGACCCGCGGTCGGACAACTACAACACCGAGAGCGCGGTGGTCGTGCCGGACCCGGCTTTCGCGGCGCAGCTGGCGGCGAGCATCCGCCGCGACATCTCGCCGGAGAACTCCTGGCTGATCGCGCGCCGGCCGAAGCCGCCGGTCCTGTCCGGCCTGGACTACTCGCTGGGGAAGGTCTTCGAGCGGCTGCCCCTGTTCGACCTCTGGCCGGTCCGGTACGCCACCAGCTACGAATTCCAGCCCGGCCCGGACTGCCCGGTGCCTGTGCGGCGGGACCACCCGGACTTCGAGGCCTGCTACCGGCCGGTCGGGGACTTCCCGGAGGTCGCGATAGGCCCGAAATGGCTGTACACGCGGATCCTGATGGCCTTCGGGGCGGGGCTGGCGCCGGTCCTCTGACCCCTGCCTACGGATGGGTGACTTCCGGCCCATGCGGATTGGTCTTGGTGTTGTAGTCTACCAATACACCAATTCACACCGGGTCCCCCGGTACCACCGCAGAGGAAGCCATGAAGACCGTCCGCCAGTTCCCGTCCCCCTCCCTGCCGCGCGACGTCGCCGTGGAGCGACGCGGAACGGCAGTCGCCACCACCCGCCGCCGCGAGCGCGATTTCGGCATCGGCTACGGCAAGAGCAGCGGCTATGCGAATGCCGACCGTCGCTACGCGCCCACCTGGCGCCAGGCCGGGTTCCGCTGCGCCTGATCGAATCGCGTCACCCTCTCCCCGCCGCGTTCCCGGATCCGCCCACCCCTTGCGGATCCGCGGAACGCGGATTCTTTTCGTTGACTGTCGATCGACCGCAGTCCTACGCTGCGCGATTCCACACGACGCAAACGGACCCGCCATGTCGATCTCGCTGACCCTGGAACTCAACGACCGTGACCTCAAGCATTTCGAGGACGCGATGGAGGCGGCGAAGCAGGCCGCGGCAGGCAAGGACGACGCGGAGATCGTCGAGTGTGCGTCGAAGCTGCTGGTCGAGGCGCAGGGCGAGCAGGTCCCGGACTTCATCATGGAACGCCTGCTCCGGCTGGACGACCTGATCGCGATGGTGCGCGACGAGGGCTGGGCGATGCCCGGCGAGGACCGCCAGCGCGTGCTGTCGGCGCTCACCTATTTCTGCGAGCCGGCCGACGTCATCCCGGACCACGTCAAGGTGCTGGGCTACCTGGACGACGCGGTGATGATCGAGTTGTGCGTGCGCGACCTGAAGCACGAGATCGACGCGTACGACGAGTTCTGCGATTACCGCGAACGCGAGGCGAAGCGCCACGGCGTGGAACCGTCCAAGGTCGGTCGCGCGGAATGGCTGGGCGGACGCCGCGAGGAGCTGGTCGAGCGCATGCACCGGCGCCGCGCGCGCGATGCCGGCGGCGGCTACGGCCGCAGCAGCGGCTACGCGGGCAACAAGCGCAGCTACGCCGACCGTGGCTGGCGCCCGGGCATCTTCCGCGCCGGCTGATCGCCCCACCGACTCCGCGGCTCCCTGCAGTGGCCTTCGTGCGCCGGCCCACGCCGGCCGAACTCGACGCGCTGTCGGCCGGCAGTGCCATCGAGCACCTCGGCATCGTGTTCACCGAAGTGGGCGATGACTTCCTGCGCGCCACCATGCCGGTCGACGCGCGCACGGTGCAGCCGTACGGCCTGCTCCATGGCGGTGCATCGGTGCTGCTGGCCGAGACGCTCGGCAGCAGCGCCGGCAACCTGTGCGTGGCCGACGGACAGCGGGTGGTCGGGATCGAGATCAACGCCAACCACCTGCAGGCGGTCACCGGCGGGCTGGTGACCGGCACCGCACGGCCGCTGCACGTCGGCCGGCGCACCCAGGTCTGGGAGATCCGGATCGAGGACGCACGCGGGCGACTGGCCTGCGTGTCGCGCATCACCCTGGCGGTCATCGGCGAGCCGGCCTGACGCCACACCGTTCCGGTATCGTTCCGCGATGATGCGCGCCCTGCGATACCTGCTCCGGATGCCATGGCTGCTGCTGCACCTGCTGGTGCTGCTGCCCCTGGCGATGTTCATCGTGAGCCTCCCGTGGGCGCGTCGCGGCGAGCACGGCCAGCGATTCGACCATCGCGTCATCCGCTGGTGGTCGGCGGGCCTGGTGCGGGTGTTCGGCTTCCGCCTCCGACGCGTCGGCGAGCCGCTGCGCGGCGCCGTGCTGTTCGTCGCCAACCACGTCAGCTGGATCGACATCGTGGTGCTGCACAGCCAGCGGATGATGGGTTTCGTCGCCAAGCGCGAGATCGCCGGTTGGCCGCTGGTGGGCTGGATGGCGGGGCGCGCCGAGACGATCTTCCACCAGCGCGGCAGCGCCGAGTCGATGGGCGGCGTGCTGCACGAGATGCTGGCGCGATTGCGCCGCGGCCGGTCGGTCGGCGTGTTCCCGGAAGGCCGCACGCGCGACGGGCGCGAGGTCGGTCCGTTCCATGCCCGGATCTTCCTGGCGGCGGTCGAGGCCGGCGTGCGCGTGCAGCCGGTGGCGCTGCGCTACGGCGAACGCGGCGAGGCGCAGACCGTCGTCGCGTTCCAGCCGGGCGAACGGTTCCTCGGCAACTTCCTGCGGTTGCTCGGCGAACCGGCGCGCGTGGCGGAAGTGCATTTCCTGGTGCCCGTGGATACGGCGGACGCGGCGGGCCGGCGGCGCATCGCGGGGCTGGCGCGCGACCGCATCGTCGCGGCCATGCAGGCGCCTTGAGCGTCGGGTCGCCTTATCGCGCACCCCGGTGGCTGCGCAACGCGCATGCGCAGAGCGTGCTCGGTTCCAGCCCGCTGCGCCGGCGGATGGCGGGGCGCGCGCTGGCTTCCACGGGAGCGGTCACCGCGACCCATGTCGTCGACGGCGGCGACGGGGTGCGGCTGCAGGGCCTGCACAGCACCGTGCCGGGCCGCGAGGCGCTCGGGCTCGCGCTCCTGCTGCACGGATGGGAGGGCAGCGCCGAGTCGACCTACATGCGCCTGTCCGCGGCGCGCCTGCTGGCGCGCGGGTTCGACGTGTTCCGCCTCAACTTCCGCGACCACGGCGACACCCACCACCTCAATCCGGGCATCTTCCATTCCTGCCTGATCGACGAGGTGGTGCACGCGGCCGGCGACATCGCGCGGCGGTTCCAGCCGGACCCGTCCGCGCCGCTGCGCGTGGGTGGCTACTCGCTCGGTGGCAACTTCGCGCTGCGGCTGGGGCTGCGTGCCCCGGCCGCGGGGCTGGCGGTGGCACGCATCGCGGTGGTGTGCCCGGTGCTGGATCCGGCCGAGACGATGACCGCGATGGAGCGCGGATTCCCGTTGTACGCCTGGTATTTCCGACGCAAGTGGACGCGATCGCTGCGCCGCAAGCAGGCCCTGTTCCCCGACCTGCTCGCGCTTGACGACCGGACCATGGGCCTCGACCTGCGTCCGCTGACGGGGTGGCTGGTCGAGCGTCACACCGACTTCGGCCATGTCGACCGCTACTTCGACGGGTATTCGATCGCGGGTGGGCGGCTGGCCGGCCTGGAAGTTCCCGCCGACATCCTGACCAGCGCGGACGACCCGGTGATCCCGGTCGCCGGCTTCGACGCCCTGCGCCTGCCACCCGGCGTGCGCGTGGAGGTGGCGGCGCATGGCGGGCATTGCGGCTTCCTGCTCGACGCGCGGATGCGCGGCTACGCGGAGGACTGGCTGGCAGGGAAGCTCGCGGCCGGGTGAGCGGGGGGCTGCCGGTACAATGGCCGGCTTCCCGCCGGATCCAGACTGCGCATGCAAGACGCCATCATCGAAGCCCTGCGCCGCGGCGCCAACGCCGAGGCCCTCGACGCCGCCCGCGAATGGGCCGCCGGGGCGCCGGACAATGCCGATGCGCAGCGGTGGCTGGCTGTCGCGCTGGCGCAGTCCGGCGACCTGGATGCCGCGCTGGGGCACATCGACCAGGCGATCGAGCTGGCGCCGGACGACGCGGACCTGCACCTGGTGCGCGGCAGCCTGTTGCTCGGCGGCCGGCAGGCCGAGGCGGCGGGGGTCGCGCTGGCACGGGCCACCGAACTCGATCCGAACCAGTTGCCGGCGTACTTCCTGCAGGCGCAGCTGGCCCTGGCCCGCGGCGATGCCGACGAGGCCGAGCGCCTGGCCAAGTACGCCGCGCGCATCGCGCCGGACGATCCGCAACTGACGGTCATCGACGCGATGGTCGCCTTGCGCCGGGGCAAGCCCGAGACGGCGATTTCGCTGCTCGGCGGTCCGGCGGCCGAAGGCGCGGACGATCCGCAGCGCTACTTCACGCTCGGGTTCGCGCACATGCAGCTGGGCCATGCGGCCTTCGCCGAACATGCGTTCCGGCGGGTGCTCGAACTGCAGCCCGGTACGAACGCCGGTTCGCGGGAAGCCGACGGCGTGCGCCTGGTCGTGTCGCGGCTGTGCCACCAGCAAGGCCGTACCGATGACGCGCTGGAGGTGCTCGAACCGCTGCTGGAACGTCCGGATCCCGGCTTCTCGCTGATGCGCCTGGCCGGATTGCTGGAGGCCGCGCGCGGCAAGCCGGGGCGGGCGCTGCGCTGGCTGCAGCCGGCCTTCGCCGCACGGCCGCTCGATCCGCACGTGCGGGAGGCCGCGGTCCGCGCGTGGCTGCAGCGCGACCGCGCACAGGACGCCGGGCGCGCGATCGAGGCGGCGTTGGCGGTGCATCCGCAGGAAGCGGCACTGTGGCAGGCGCTGGCGCGGTTCACGCCGCCCGACCACCAGCGCGCGCTGGTCGACCGCTGGCTCGCGGCCGCGCCGGATGACCTGGATGCGCTCGAGGCACTGGCGACCGTGCAGGACCAGGACCCGAAGGGCGACCCGGCCGACACCGTCGAGACCACGCGACGCGTGCTCGCGGCCGACCCGACCCGGGTCGTGTCCGGGTTGCGGATGGCCTGGCTCGAACTGCGCGACGATCCAGGCCGTGCGATCGACCGGTTGCGCGCCCTGCTCGCCGCGCACGAGGATCCCGCGACGCGGCAGCTCGTGCGTGGTCGCCTGGCGCTGGCACTGGACCGGGCGGAGCGTTACGAAGAAGCCGTGGAAGCCTGGACGGCGCAACGGGGACAGGCCGCAGTCAGCACGCTGCAACGGCCGCGACCCACCGCGACGCGCGAGGAGTGGCCGCCGCTGGCGGGCGTTGACGACGGCACCGCGCGGATGGGCCTGCTGTGGGGCGCGCCGGGCAGCTGGGTCGAACTGCTTGCCGACCAGGCCGAGCGCAGCGGGCTGCCCCTGCTGGCCGACCGGTTCGGCCCGCGTCCGCCGCGCGATGCGTTCCAGCGGCCGGACACCGCCGCCGCGCTCGCCGACGGAACGCTCAGTCCCCAGCAGGTGGTCGCGGGCTGGTTCGAGACCCTGCCGCGGCGTGGCGTCGAAAGCGCCGCGATGATCGACTGGCTGCCCTGGTGGGACAACGCGCTGCTGCTGGCGCTGCGACCGCACCTGCATGACACGCTGTTGCTGTTCGCCTTGCGCGACCCGCGCGACATGCTGCTCGACTGGCTGGCGGTCGGCTCGCCGCTGCACGTGGCATTCGACACGCCGCAGGCGGCGGCCGAATGGCTGGCCGCGCAGCTCGACCAGGTGGCGACGCTGCACGAACAGAATCTCTATCCGCACCGGCTGGTGCGGCTGGACGAGGGCTTCGCTCGCCCGGCCGCGTTCGTCGACGCGCTCAACGACGCACTCGACACGCAGTTGCCGCGCGACCCGCAGCCGCGCCCTGCACTCGAACGACTGCCGGCCGGTCGCTGGCGTGCGTACGAAGGCGTGCTGGCCAGGCCGTTCGCGGCCCTGCACACCGTGTCCGAACGCCTGGGGTACGCTCGCGACTGAGGTCGAACCAGGGAGGCACACCATGCGGATCCGCAGCGACAGCTTCCGCCACGGCAAACCCATCCCCGCGGAATTCGCGCTGGGCGCGCCCGACGGATTCGGCGGCAACCGCAACCCGCACCTTGCCTGGGACGACGTCCCGGAGGGCACGCGCTCCTTCGTGCTGATGTGCATCGACACCGACGCGCCGACCGATCCGGCGCTCGTGGCGGGCGCGGAGCCGATTCCCGTCGACCATCCGCGCGGCGACTTCGTGCATTGGGTCGTGGCGGACATCCCGGCCGAGGTGCGCGAGGTCCCTGCGGGTGCCGCAAGCGACGGCGTCACCAGGCGCGGCAAGGGCGCCGGCGGCATCGACGGCATCGGCGGCCGCCAGGGCCTGAACGATTACACCGGCTGGTTCGCGGGCAATGCCGAGATGGGCGGCGACTACCACGGCTACGACGGCCCGTACCCGCCCGCGCACGACCTGCGCATGCATCGCTACTTCTTCCGCGTGTTCGCGCTGGATGTCGACACGCTCGATTTGCCCGCGGAATTCACCGTCGCCGACGTGTTCCGCGCGATGCACGGGCACAAGCTCGACGAGGCCGCCGAGCACGGCACCTACACGCTCAACGAGCGCGCGGGGTGATCCGCGTCGCGCTGCGCGCGCTTGCGGGATTGTTGGCCATCGGCCTGGTGGCCGGCTGCATGAGCATCCCGCTGGCGACGATGTGGCAGCTGCGGAGCTTCGAGGTCGCCGACCTGGCGGCGCTGGATCCCGCCCAGGTCCGTGTCGCCGGCCTCATCGAACCCGGCTCCGGGCGGATCGACACGGCTAAGTCGACATTGACCGTCAAGCTGAGCCCCAAGGGCGGCGGCACGGACGAAGTCCACGCCTTCGGGCTCGAGCCGGCCCCGGTCCAGGGCGGGCCGATCCTGCCGTCGGACGACCCGCGGTGGGAGGTGCTGCAGCTGGATGCCGCGGGGCTGGCGGCGATGCGCAAGCTGCAGCCGCGGCTCACCCGCATCGAGGACGACTACGCGGGCTGGTCGCTCAGCGTGAGCCTGCAACTGCAGGGTGGACCGCCGAAGGACGTCCCGGAGTTGCGCTTCAGCGTCCGCGTGCAGCTGGCGGACGACCAGGCGCCGATGACGCTGTTCGACCGCGCCCGCGTCCCGGTCGACCACGACAGCTGATCCGTCAGATCCCCGCGGGCAACCAGAGCAGCAGCGCCGCGCCGACGATCGCGCGATACACCGCGAATGCCGTGAAGCGGTGGCTCTGGATGTAGCGCAGCAGCCACTTCACCGAGACGAACGCGGTGATCGCCGATGCGACGAACGCCACCGCGAGCAGTCCCCAGTCCTCGTTCCCGGCTTCGCCGGCCTGCACGACGTCGATCAGCTCGTACGCGGTCGCCGCGAACATCGTCGGGATGCCGACCAGGAACGCGAACTCGGTGGCCGCGGCGCGGTTGGTGGTGCCGGCGAGCAGGGCGACGAAGATCGTCGCGCCGGAGCGAGAGGTGCCGGGAAACACGCCGGCGACGACCTGCGCGACGCCGACCAGGATGGCGGTGGTCCAGGAGATCGCGCTGCGCTCGCCCAGCTTCTCCGCGCGCCGCGCCGCCAGCTGCTCGGCCAGGATCATCCACACGCCGCCCAGGATCAGGGCCCAGGCGATGGGCGTGATCTCGGTCGGCAACTCCCAGCCCAGCGCCTTGACCAGCAGGCCGCCCGCGGCGGTCACCAGGAACGCCACCGCGAGCTTCCACGCGTAGTCGCGCGGCGGCTGCCCATGCACCGCGTCGGGCGCCCGCTCCGGCCGCAGGAATGCCATTGCCAGCTGCACCAGGCGCTCGCGGTAGATCAGCGCGACCGCGATGATCGCACCGGCCTGGATGGCGATGTTGAACAGGTCGCTGCGGTGCCCCAGCCAGTGCTCCGCGATCAGCAGGTGCCCGGTGCTGGAGATCGGCAGGAACTCGGTGATGCCTTCGATGATGCCCAGCAGCAGGGCGGCGAGGAAGTCGGTCATCCGGAAAGTCTAGCGGCAATCCCCATGCATGCAGGGCGATGGGTGCCGGAGGTTTAGGCTAGGCGCCGATGGCCAACGCCCTCGCCCTCATCGCGGACATCGGCGGGACCAACGCGCGCTTCGCGCTGGTGGACCCGCGGGCCGCCGTGCCGGAAATCCTGCAGGCCGCCTCGCTGTGCAACGCGGACTTCGCCAGCCTGCAGCACGCCGCGACCCATTATCTGCGCTCGGTGGGCGTGCGCCCGAAGCGCGCGGCGATCGCGGTCGCCTCGCCCGTGGGCAGCGACGAGATCCGGCTCACCAACCGCGCATGGTCGTTCGGGCGCGAGGAACTGCGGGTCGCGCTGGGCCTGGACGAGTTGCGGCTGCTCAACGACTTCGGCGCCATTGGCTGGGCGGTGCCGGCGCTTCGGCCGGAAGACCGCATCGCACTGTATGGACAGGTGGCCGGGCCGCTGGCCGGCCCCGTCAGCCTGCTCGGTCCCGGCACCGGGCTGGGCGTCGGCCTGCTGGTGGGATCGGATCGCGCCGGATGGCATGTCGTCGAGACCGAGGGCGGGCATGCGAGCTTCGCGCCGCAGGACGACGAGGAGCGCCGGATCGCGGACTGGTTCGCCGCGCGGCACGGACGCGTTTCGAACGAGCGCCTGCTGTGCGGCCAGGGACTGTCGCAGGTGGATGCGATCCTGCGCGATGCCGCGGACGGCGCTGCAACCCCGTTGCGCGATCCGGCCGACATCGTGGCCGCGGCGCTGGCCGCGACCGACATCCCGGCACGCCGCGCGCTGGCGCGCTTCTGCGCGGTGCTGGGCAGCGTCGCCGGCGACTGCGCGCTGCTGCACGGCGCGCGCACCGTGGTGATCGCCGGTGGCATGGTCCCGCGCTTCGTGCCGTTCCTGCGCAGCAGCGCCTTCCGTGAACGGTTCCTCGACAAGGGGCGTTTCGCCGCGATGCTCGAGTCCGTCGCCATCCACGTGGTCACCCATCCGCACCCCGGCCTGCTCGGTGCCGCGGTCGCGCTGCGGGCGACGATGCATTCAACGACAACCCACCCTGGAGGATGAAGCCATGACCACGCACGCTTACGGCGCACTGGCCGCGGACACGCCGCTGGAACCGATGGACATCGAGCGCCGTGCGCCCGGGGCGGGCGATGTCGAGATCGACATCGCGTACTGCGGGGTCTGCCATTCCGACCTGCACACCGTGCGCTCCGAGTGGAGCGGCACGCGCTACCCCTGCGTGCCGGGGCACGAGATCGTCGGCAAGGTCCGCGCGGTCGGCAGCGGGGTGACCCGCTTCGGGGTCGGCGAAACCGTCGGCGTCGGCTGCATGGTCGACAGTTGCCAGCGGTGCGACTCCTGCGCCGAAGGCCTCGAGCAGTATTGCGAGCGCGGATTCGTCGGGACCTACAACGGACCGACGGAGGACCCGCCGGGACATACCCTCGGCGGCTATTCGCAGCGCATCGTGGTCCCGGAGAAGTTCGTGCTGAAGGTGCGCCATCCGGAAGCGCAGCTGGCCGCCGTCGCGCCGTTGCTGTGCGCGGGGATCACCACGTACTCGCCGCTGCGCCACTGGAACACGGGGCCGGGAAAGAAGGTGGGCATCGTGGGCATCGGCGGCCTGGGCCACATGGGGCTGAAGCTGGCCCATGCGATGGGCGCGCACGTGGTGGCCTTCACGACCTCTGAAGACAAGCGGAAGGACGCCCTGGCGCTGGGCGCGGACGAGGTCGTGGTGTCGCGCAACAAGGAGGAGATGCGCGCGCACGGCGGCAGCTTCGACCTGCTGCTGGACACGGTGGCCGCCAGCCACGACCTGGACGCGTACACCCGGCTGCTCAAGCGCGACGGGACACTGGTCCTGGTGGGCGTGCCGGAGCATCCGCATCCGGCACCGAACGTGGCCAACCTCATCTTCCAGCGGCGCACGCTGGCGGGCTCGCTGATCGGCGGCATCGCCCAGACGCAGGAGATGCTCGACTTCTGCGCGGAACACGGCATCGTCGCGGACATCGAGATGATCCCGGCCCGGGACATCGACGCCGCCTACGAACGCATGCTGCGCAGCGACGTGAAGTACCGCTTCGTCATCGACATCGACTCGATGGGCTGAACCTCACGTCCCCAGGAGGAACTCGAGCGGAGCGTGCACGCGCTGCCGCCAGTCGTCCTCCTGGTGCCCGTCGCCCTCGAACACGCAGGTGCGCCAGTTCCGGCCTTCCTCGTAGCCGGCGCGACGCATCGCCGCGTCCATGCGGGCCTGGTACGGCGCGTACTCGGCGTCCTTGCTCCGGGTGCCGTGGTCGAAGTACACGCGATGCGTCGACGCGTCGGGCAGGTGCTCCGACAGCCACTCGATCACCACGCCATCGCCGGCAGGCCAATGCGTGGAGATCGCGCCGACACCGCCGAACACGTCGGGGTGTTCCGCGGCGGCGTACAGCGACACCAGCCCGCCCATGCTCGAGCCCATCACGAACGTGTCGTCCCGGCCGGGCAGCGTGCGATAGCCGGCATCGATCGACGGCTTGAGGTCGCGCACCAGGAAGTGCAGGTACGCATCCGACGACAGCGTGGCGGCCGGGGGTGCACCTTTGCCGCCGGCCGGATCGCTCGCCTGGACGGCCTTGCGCGGCATGTAGTCCTGGCGGCGATGCGCCGGGCTGCTCCACACGCCGACCACGATCGCCTCGCGGATGCGCCCGGCCGCCGCCAGCGACGTGATCGCCTCGTCGATGCGCCAGGCCTTGCCCGAGTCCGACTCGGCCGCATCGAACAGGTTCTGGCCGTCGTGCATGTACAGCACCGGGAATCGCCGGTCCGGGCCGGTGGCGTACGAAGGCGGCAGCCAGATGTCGACGTCGCGCGGGTCCAGGTGCATGGCGCGAGCTTCCGCAGTGCCATGTGCAGGACCGGTGCAGGTCGTCGCCGCTACTCGACAACCCGCGGAGAGGGGCGCAAGGTGGCGCCCGATGAGCGAACTGGCCGGCCTGCTGCGTGACCTCCGCATCGCCCTGCGACGGGCGGTGCCGGGCTTCGAGCACCAGCCGCTCTCGCGCCGGCTGGACGCCGCGATCGAGGCCGCGCAGGCGCCGCCGCCCGCGGCGGTCAAGCCGGAACCACATGACGTCCATGCACCCGGGAAAGTGATCCTGCAGATGGTTGCCGCCGGCCGCCGCGAGTTCACGCCGGAGCAGCGCGACTGGTGCCTGGGCGAGGCCATGGTCCTCACCGGGTTCAAGGAGGATCCGACCGCGCTGCTGGCCCGTGGCGACCAGGCGCTGGCGACGATCGTGATGCAGGGGAGTGCGCAGTAGGCAATGCGGGCCGCGTACTAGAATCCACGCATGCACGATTTCGACCCGGTCCGCGCCTACCTGCAGGCGTTGCAGGACCGCATCTGCAACGCCCTGGAGGCGGCCGACGGCGCCGCCCGCTTCCGCGAGGACGCCTGGACCCGCGCCGAAGGGGGTGGCGGCCGCACGCGGATCCTGCGCGACGGCGCCGTGTTCGAACAGGCAGGCGTCGGGTTCTCCGACGTGTCGGGGACGAAGCTGCCGCCGTCCGCCAGCGCAGCGCGACCGGAACTCGAAGGCGCGGCCTGGCGCGCGGTCGGTGTCTCGCTGGTCGTCCATCCGCGCAATCCGCACGTGCCGACGTCGCATATGAACGTTCGCCACTTCCACGCCACCCGCGACGGCGTGACGGTGGCCTGGTGGTTCGGCGGCGGGTTCGACCTCACGCCCTTCTATCCGGTCGACGAGGACGTGGTGCACTGGCACCGCACCGCGCGCGACCTGTGCGAGCCGTTCGGCGGCCAGGCCAGGTACGACGCGCACAAGCAGGCCTGCGACGCCTACTTCTTCCTCAGGCACCGCGACGAGACCCGCGGGGTCGGTGGCCTGTTCTTCGACGACCTGCACGAGGATTTCGACCGCGACTTCGCGTACCTGCGCGCGGTGGGCGACGGCTTCCTCGATGCCTACCTGCCGATCGTCGAACGCCGCCGCGACGTTCCCCACGGCGACCGCGAGCGCCGGTTCCAGCTGTATCGCCGTGGCCGCTACGTCGAATTCAACCTGGTCCTGGACCGCGGCACGCTGTTCGGACTGCAGTCGGGCGGGCGCACGGAATCGATCCTGATGAGCCTGCCGCCGCTGGCGCGCTGGGAATACGGCTTCCAGCCTGAACCGGGGTCGCCGGAAGCCCGTCTCGGCGAATACCTGGCACCAAGGAAGTGGCTGGCGTAGCGGGGCCCGTGCGGAATCCGCCTGAATGGGCGGACGCAGACCTGCTCTGAATGCGTCCTGAATTCGACCGGAATCCGGCGGATCGCCTTCACGAAACGTCCATGTTCGAAATGCTCAGATAGCCCTCGACGGATGCAAGGTCCGTCGCTGATCTCTCCCCTCCCCTGGAGTGATCCGGAGCAGGACACCCC
>CAMPJU010000003.1 GCA_946886995.1 uncultured Lysobacteraceae bacterium | reverse complement strand
GGTAGCTCAGTTGGTAGAGCAGGGGATTGAAAATCCCCGTGTCGGCGGTTCGATTCCGTCCCCGGCCACCATGCGATCGACCCGCACCCGTGCGGGTTTTTTTTGTGCCTGTCAGGCCGGCGTCGGATCCGGATCGGCTGCGGGCATCGGCGCCTCGCGCTCGCGCCTCAGCTCCTCGAGCTTCGCGACGCCGGACTCGGTGAGCCTCGGCGGCTCGCCTTCGGTGATCAGCCCGGCCTGGACCAGCCCGTAGCGGGCGAAGCGGTCGATGGCGGCACCGGCGTTCCCGCTGATTTTCTCCAGGAGCTGCAACAACCCCAGCTCCTCGAGGGACATGTCCTGCGAAGGCATTTCTACTTGTTCTTCTTGCCAAGGATCACCGCGAGCGTAGGAGCCACGTGTCAACGTCGCGTGAAAGCTCCATTCATGATCGTCGGTCGCGCTTCATCCCGCCGGATGCATGCTGGGGCCGGACCAGTGACGGAGCAGACGGATGTCGAATAAACGCAATGCGCCGGCAAATGCTCACGAGGACGCCGGCATCGGCGAATCGCAGCGGGACTACCCCCATGGATCCGGCGACCGCAACACCAAGAAAAGCGAGTCGGACTGGAAGAAATTCGAGGGTGGCGAGCAGCGCGACGCGCCTCCTGCGCCGCCGGCCGACGCAAGCTGAACGCAACGGCGTTTCACGCCGCGTTGACCCACGGAGGAGCGTCTCGAGCAGGTGAATATTTAGCCACGTGAATTCAGGCAAGTGCATGCAGCGTGAGCTAACCTGCATGCATGAATCGAATCCTCTCGCTCGCCCTTGTTTCCGTTGCGATTGCCGCCGCGGGTTCCGCCGTTACGCAGGCGAATCCCCGTGCGATCGCGTCCGCCCACGTGCCGCAGAACGACATGGCCGCGCCGGCCGCATCGCTCACGCCCGCATCGCCTTCCATGACGACGGCTGAACCTTCGGTTCCCGCATTCGTGCTGGAGCACGAGGACCTGCTCGCGCGCCTGGCGGCCAACGCGCCGGGCCTGGACACGAAGGTGCTCGACATGGCGCTGCAGGCGCGCACCTGCGCAGCCGCCTATGGCGACATCGAAGGCGACTCGCGCCTGGCGGTGATCGACTACTCGATGCCGTCGACCGAGAAGCGCCTGTGGGTGTTCGACCTGGCGTCCGGCGACGTCGTGTTCAACGAGCACGTCGCGCACGGCCAGGGCAGCGGCGGCAACATGACCACCGCGTTCTCGAACAACGACGGCAGCCACCAGACCAGCCTCGGCCTGTTCCGCACCGCGGAGACGTACCACGGCGGCAATGGCTACTCGATGCGCATGGACGGCCTGGATGCCGGCTACAACGACAACGCGCGCGATCGCCTGATCGTCATGCATGGTGCCGACTACGTGAATCCGGCGGCGACCGCGTCGCTGGGGCGCCTGGGCCGCAGCTGGGGTTGCCCGGCGGTCCGCCGCGCCGTGGCGCAGGACATGATCGACCTGCTCAAGGATGGCCAGCTGCTGTTCTCCTACTACCCGGAACAGGACTGGATCGACAGCTCGCGCTTCCTGAACTGCGATCGCGTGGACGCCATCGCCGCGCACCGCATGCAGGCCAGGGACGGGATCCGCGTTGCTGACGCAGGCGACACCTCCGTGAACGACAGCGCGGGTGGTGGCGCAGCCCTTCACACGGCAGCGCAGTAACCGTCCCCAACATCGGGTGCCTTCCTCACGAAGAAGGCACCACGGTGAATACGACACTCCTGGGCGCCGCGTGCGCCCTTTCGCTTGCCCTGACCGCCCCTGCGCTCGCGCAGGATGACCCGGCGCCTGTCCCGCAGCCGGACGAGCCGTATGCCGGCCCCGCGTCCACCGCCGACGACGAGCCTGCCGCCACGACGGCCAGCGATGACGATGTCGACGAGACCCTGCGCGTGCAGGTGCTGCTCGACCGCGCCAACTTCTCCCCGGGCGAGATCGACGGCGCCATGGGGTCCAATACCCGTCGCGCGATCGCCGGGTTCCAGCGCTACCACGGCCTTCCCGATACCGGGGAACTGGACGCCGCCACGCGCAAGGCGCTGGACGACGTGTCGGGACCGATCCTGACCACGTACACCGTCGTCGCCGACGACGTCGACGGGCCGTTCCCCGACATCCCCGCGGACATGGAAGCCAAGGCCGGCCTCGAGCGACTCGGCTACGAGTCGGCCGCCGAGGCCCTGGGCGAGAAATTCCATGCGAGCCCGGACCTGTTGCGCAAGCTCAACCCGGGCAAGGCGCTAGACCGCGCCGGTACGCGGCTGAAGGTGCCGAACGTCAACACCGGCAAGCTGCCCGCGGCCGACAAGGTGATCGTCGACAAGTCCGATTCGGTGCTGATGCTTGCCGACGGCGACGGTCGCGTGTTCGCGCAGTTCCCGACGACCACCGGCAGCGAACACGACCCGCTGCCCATCGGCGACTGGAAGGTCAACGGCGTCGCCCGCGACCCCGTCTTCCACTACAACCCGGACCTGTTCTGGGACGCGGACCCGTCGGACACCAAGGCGGAGATCCCGCCCGGCCCCAACAACCCGGTCGGCGTGGTGTGGATCGACCTGTCCAAGGAGCATTACGGCATCCACGGCACGCCGGTGCCCTCCACCATCGGCAAGACCCAGTCGCACGGCTGCATCCGCCTCACCAACTGGAGCGCCAACCTGGTCGCCTCCTCGGTCGAACCGGGCACGCCGGTGGAGCTGCGCGAATGACACGCGGCGGCGCGATGCGCAGCCTGCTGCTGTTCGTCATCGGCGTGCTGGTGGGCGCGAACGCGGTGTATTTCCTGATGGTGCGTGCCGAGCGCTGCGACTGCGACGCACCACGCGAGGCCCTCGGGCCGGTGCAGGTCGCGCCGACGCCGACGGAGGTCGAGGACGAGCCGGCATCGCCTGCAACGGTGCCGGAGCGTCCTGCGGCCCCGACGCGTCGCACCTCGCCGCCCGCGGCCGACGCGCCGATCGAAGTTGTCCCCGCGCCCGCCACCAGCACGCGTGACGTCGCGGGCGGGCTCGTGGTCCCCGTGCAGGGAATCGCCGCGGCCGACCTCATGGACACCTACGACGACCCCCGCGGCTCGAACCGCGTGCACGAGGCGCTCGACATCATGGCGCCGGCCGGCACGCCGGTGCTGGCGACCGCCGACGGCGTGGTGGAGAAACTGTTCGACAGCGACAACGGCGGGCTGACGATCTACCAGTTCGATCCGACGGAGACCTGGTGCTACTACTACGCGCACCTGCAGCGCTATGCCCCCGGCCTGGCGGAAGGCGACCACGTCAAGCGCGGCGAAGTCATCGGCTATGTCGGCAGCACCGGCAACGCGAGCGCCGATGCGCCGCACCTGCATTTCGGGATCTACCGCCTGGGCGAGCAAAAGCGCTGGTGGAAGGGGGCTCCGGTGAATCCCTACCCGTTGCTCCGGCGCGAAGGCTGACCCGAGGCACAAAAAAAAGGCGGCCCGGGGGTCCGGGCCGCCTCGCTACCGATGGCGCGCGACAGGGGAGGCGCGCGCCGCCGGGGACTCGCTGCAGGCGGTCAGTCCTGCGCCACCTGGTACTGCGTCATGAAGCGGCCGGCCGCGACCGACCAGCCGCCGCGGGTCACGCGCTCGGTCGGGTCGAAGCGCGCGTGCAGCGTCGGCGACAGGTCGAACGGTCCCTGCGTCAGGCTGAAGCGCGCGTTGAGCAGGCCCATGTCCAGCGCCAGCTGCACGTAGCCGCGCAACGCGGCCGGGATCTGGCCGGCATCGTCAAGCGGGATGCGCTGCCCGTCGTGGAACACGGTCAGGTCGCCGGAGAACGCCACGGCCTGGTCCTGCATGCCGAGCGCCTGCACCAGCGAATACGCCAGGCTCGCCCGGGTGACCGGATCGTTCGGGCGGAACTGGCCGTTGTACAGGCCCATCACGCCGGCGTCGTCCTGCGCCAGGTCACGCAGCGGCGCGCCGCCGGCGACCGCCGATTCGGCATAGGCGTAGTACGGGCTGTCGACGTCGAGGTCGGTGAAGCTCGGCGTGCCGTCCAGCGGCAGCTGCTGGCGGATGGTGCTGCCCATCAGCAGGTACTGCGCCAGCTCGCGGCGACGGATGTGCTGGTCCGGGCGGAACTTGCGGTCCGAATAGCCGTCGACGAGCCGGTAAGCGACGGCATGTTCGATCGCCTTCTCCGCCGCGTGACCGCCGATGTCGTCGAGGCCGGTGTAGCCGCCGCTGTTGAGGAAGGTCACCTGGCCATCCACGTAGCCGGGAGCGGCGTAGCCATTGGTGGCCCCGAGGGGATCCAGCGCGACACCGGACACCGAGCCGATGCCGCGGACGGTCACCTTCCAGGTACCGGCCTTGCCGGGGCCGCCGGCAACGACGGTGCTGCCGATTGCCGGGAGGGAGATCGCGGACCCGTACTGGACGCCATCCGGATCGGTCAGGACGACCGCGATCGTGTTGTCCACCGTGGCGCGGGCCGCGACCCAGGCAACTTCCGGACCGACTTCGAAGGTCACGTCCTCGACCTCGCCCACCGGCGTGAACAGGATCGAGAACGGCACCGGGTCGCCGCCGGGGGACAGCAGCGCATTGCTGTTGAACTCGCGGAGCGTGTTGACCGTGCCACCGAAGTCGTTGCGCATGCCGCTGGCCTCGGCCAGCGCGGCGTACGCGTTGACGTGGCCGGCGCCGGCCTCCCAGGCCAGCCGCCCGGTCAGGTTGGTGGCCGTGCGCTCCAGGATGTCCTTGACCTGCGCGGGGTTGAGGTGCGGATTGGCCTCGAGCATCAGCGCCACGATGCCGGCCACGTGTGGCGTCGCCATCGAGGTGCCGCTCATGTGCGAGTAGAACGGCAGGTGCGCGGGCGCGATGCCGTTCGCGTCCTGCTCGGCGGCGGTCGCCGGCAAGGCCCCGGTGAGCGTGCGGGTGGACACGATGTCCACGCCATTGGCGACGATGGTCGGCTGGTTGAAGTAGGTCCACTCGCGTCCGTCGGGCATGGTGAACGTGCCCATCTCGCCGCGCTTGCCGCGCGACGAGAACGAGGTCAGCACGGAATCCTTCTCGCTCGCGCCCACCGAGACCACCCACGGCGCCTGCGCGTACGGGTTGTGCGTGTCCTCGCCCGGGCCGTCGTTGCCGGCGGCGAACACGCTGACGATGCCGCGCTTGTACAGCTCGTAGGTGGCGATGTTGACCGGGTTCATCGGGTCGAACGGACCCGAGCTGCCCCAGGAATTGCTGGTCACGCGGATCGGGTTGTCATAGCTGAACTGGTTGGTGGCCGCGTAGTCCAGGCCACCGACCGCGTCGAGGATCAGGAGCACTGCGCCGGACCCGTAGCCGACCAGGTCCGCGCCCGGGGCGACGCCGCGGTACAGGCCGTTGGATTTCGCGCCCGTACCGCCGATGGTGCCGGCGCAGTGCGTGCCGTGGCCCGAACCCCAGTCGGTGTTCGGAATGCCTTCCAGGTACGTGATCGGCAGCATCGAGTCGACCGCCGCCAGGTTGGTCACGCCCTGCGTGTTCTGCACCAGGTGGTCGCCGAACTTGATGTCGTCGTGCGTGCCGTCCACGCCCGAGTCGTTCACGAGCACGGTGACGCCGGCGCCGCTGAAGGGAATCGCGCGGTTGAAGTCGCCCGGATGGGTCACGGCGCGCTCGACGCCGGACATCTGGTTGGCTTCCTTGTTGAAGTAGCGCAGCGGCGCGTTGAAGTAGATCGACGCGACGTCTTCGCGCTGCGCCAGCGCGCGGATCTCGGCGGGCGTGGCCAGCGCGCCCGCGATCGGCAGCGTCCGCATGGTGATGCCGCGGTCGATGCCGAGCGCTTGCAGGGCGCCGCGCTGGGCGGAGGTGACCGGGCCGGACTGCTCGAAGCTGACCACCACCTGCAGCTGGTCGGTCGGCAGCGCGGCGGTCATCTTCGTCAGCAACGCAGGGTCGAGATGGGCATCGGCAAGCGACACCCCACTGGCCATCAGGCCGGCGGCGATGGCGCAGACGCGGAAGGTGCGGGACTTCAGGCGGGACGTCGTCTTGCTGGACATGGGGGGCTCCATCGATGCCCGGCGTCGGGAGGTGCGGGCTTGGATCGATCCTCCGCCGCCGCCCTCGCCCGCTCCATCCGGGACAGCCCCCACGCGCGATGGGTGAAAACCCCCGGAAGGTGGCGCACGACACACACGCGCTTCACATCGGAGCGGTGGCGCGACGACTGAGGGATTTCCCCGAGATACAACCTGCACCGGTTCGGCTAGGGTCGGTGCGTCCGGCGCATTCACGCCGGGTCGACCCCCCGGATGTTCATGATTGTCGACATCCACCCGTCGCCACGGCACGCGGAGCCGCACATGTCGAACCCAACCCACGCCAAGGTCCAGGTGCGCGCCCGCAACCGGGCGCTCATGCTCGCCGCCCTCCTCCTGCTCGGCGCCGGCGCCCTGGTCGCCACCGGGCTGGCCCGCGCGCAGTCGCTGCCGCAGCTGGTGCCGCAGGTCGTGCCGGTGACCGTGGCCGCATCGGGCGACTCCGCCACCGTCGAGGTGAAACTCGGGGCGCTTTCGCTGGCGGACCTGACGCTGAGCTTCGACGATGCCAGCGGGCTGTCGCCGGCCAGCCTCGGGGTGACGGCCCAACTGCTGAACCCCAGCGCATCGGCACTGCTCGATCGGCTGCCCGACCCGGAGCTCAACCAGTTGTCCGGCGCCCTGCCCCTGCTCGTGACGATCGAGCCGCCCGCGAACGGCGGGCTGTCGTTCGACCGGACGGTCCGGGTCGAGATCCACACGCACCTGCTGTCGTACACGACCGGCAGTTCGTACCGCCTCTTCAAGGCCCCCGTCGGTGGCGAGTTCCGTGACATCACCGACGAAATCGCGTCCGGCAGCGTCCGCGCGCGCGGCACGACCGGTGGCTTCTCGCAGTTCCTGGTCCTGGCCGACCTGCGCGAGACCGGGGCGGTGATCGCCGACAAGGTGGACTGGCTGCGCGAGCGCATCGACCTGCTTCCCGCGGGCGAACGGCCGGCCTTCGACGGCTACCTCGACACCGTGGAGGCTGCGGTGGACAGCGAGGACTACGCCAGCGCGACCACCGCACTCGACCTGTTCAGGGCGCGCGCCGCTACCCGCGCCGGCAACCAGCTCGACGCCACGTGGCAGCCCGGCGGGTCGACCCAGAACCACGCCGGCGAACTGGTGTCCGGTGCCGCCACGCTCAAGTTCAGCGTCGAATACCTGCGCGACTTCGGGCAGTAACCGCACCCGCTCCGCGCCCCCGGTCCCTGCGGCCGGGGCCGTCCGGCCCCGGTCATCGCGCGTTAAGATGACCGGATGCAGGCGCGACTGATCGCGTATCCACCCGACAGCGCCGCCATCGTCTGCCGACCACCGGCAGGCGGGGCGCTCCGCATCGGCCGTGCCGCCGACGCAGGCCTCCGGCTCGACCACCCCTCCGTGTCCCGCGAGCATGCCGAGCTCGAGTTCGGCGACGGTGCATGGCGGCTGCGCGACCTGCGCAGCAAGAACGGCAGCTTCGTCGATGGCGGCAAGGTGGGCGAAGCCACGCTCGCTCGCGAATGCTGGTTGCGCTTCGGCGACGTGTACTGCGAATTCGCACCGCTGACCGACGAGCAGGCCGCGGCCGAAGCCGCCGGCCAGGCCGCGCGCCGCGCCGTGGTCACCGCGCGGACCGCACGGATCGAACGCCTCACCCGCCAGGAGGACAGCGACGGCACGTCCGCCCAGGCCCTGCTGGACGACAGCCTGCGCTCGGTGCTGGAACTGGCGCAGTGCGAACGCGGTTTCGTGCTGCTGGACAAGGGCGACGGCCTGCAGGTGCGCGCCAGCCGTGAACTGGACACCACGCGCCTGCGCGCCAGCGAGTTCGCCGGCAGCGTCGGCGCCGTGCGGCGTTCGCTGGAGCAGGGCCGACCGGTCGTCGTCAACGACATCGGCCGCGAATCCTGGCTGTCGGAGCGGGATTCGGTGGTCGCGGCGGGCATCAGCGCGCTGGTCTGCCTGCCGTTGCTGGACGGTGGGCGCGCGTTCGGCGCGATCTACGCCGACCGCGTCCGCCCCGGACCGGCGATCACCACCCTCGACCTCGAACTGCTCGGCGCGTTCGTCGAGGGTGCCGCCGTGTGGATCGCGGCGCAGCGCACCAGTGCGCTGCTCGCCGCGCAGACGCCGCGACCTGCCCGCGACGTGACCGACTGGGACGGGATCGTCGCTGCGCACGGAAGCGCCGAGCCGGCACGCGGAGCGGCGTGATGGCCGGCGGTGGGCCACCAGGGGACGCCGGCGACGCCACCGCGACTGGCCTGTACGCGCACAGCGACTTCGCGCCGGGCAGCGTCCTGGCGGACCGCTTCCGGATCGAGTCGATCCTCGGTGTTGGCGGCATGGGCGTCGTCTACCGCGCGACCGACCAGGCGCTGGACGTCCCGGTGGCGCTCAAGCTGCTCCGGCCGGAGCTGATGCATCGCCCCGATGCGTTCGAGCGGTTCCGCCAGGAACTGCTGCTCGCACGGCAGGTCTCCAACCCGCACGTGGTGCGCATCCATGACCTGGCGCGCCACGATTCGCAGTGGTTGATCAGCATGGATTACGTGGAGGGCGAGTCGCTCGACCGCCGCCTCGACCGCGAGGGTGCATTTCCGGTTGAGGACGCAATGCGCATCGCGCGCCAGCTGGCCGAGGGACTGGGCGCCGCGCATGCGAAAGGCGTCGTGCACCGCGACCTGAAGCCATCCAACGTGCTGCTCGACGCCGGCGGCAACGCGTACATCAGCGACTTCGGCGTCGCGCGTTCGCTGGCCACCAGCGGCATGACCCAGTCGGGCACGGTCGTCGGCACGCCGGACTACCTGTCGCCGGAGCAGGCCCGCGGCGAGTCGGTCGACGCGCGCAGCGACCTGTACGCACTCGGGCTGATCCTCTACGAGATGCTGGCCGGCAAGCTGCCCTTCGCCGGCGGCACGGTCAGCGAGATCCTCGCGCAACGGATGATGCGGACCCCCGTGCCGGTCAGCAGCATCCGTCCGGAAGTGCCTGCGTGGGTGGCGCGGCTCGTCGACCGGCTGCTGCGACCCCAGCCGGCGCACCGCTTGCAGGATGCCGCTGCCGTGGTCTCGGCGATCGACCGCCGCGAGGTCCCGCGCGACTGGCGGCAGGCATGGCCGATGCGGCACGCACGCATCGCGGCCGTCGCCGTCGTCGCGATCGGCATCGCGGTCGCGACCGGGTGGTGGCTGCAGCGTGGCAACGACACCGCGCTGGCGGCGTCCCCTCCCCTGGACCGGCTGCTGGTGATGCCGCTGCAGGCCGAAGCCCTGCCAGCGCCCCACGCGGCGGCGCTGGGCGCGCACCTGCGCGATGGCCTGGCGGCGCGCGAGGGACTGGCGGTCGTCGATCGCGAGCGGACACTGCAGGCGCAGCGGCAACTGGACGCGACCGGCGGCGCAACCGCCGATCCGGATGCGCTGCGCGAGCTCGCCGCGGCCCGCGACGTGCTGCTTCCCCGCCTGCAACGATCGGAAGCAGGGTGGCGCGCGAGCGCGGTGCTGCACGGCCCCGGTCGCGAACGCACCCTCGAGGGTCCGCCGGCCGACGACCCCGGCGGCGCACTCGAGGCCTGGCGCCGGACACCGGCGGTCGTCTCCGCGCTGGGCCCGCCGGCCGACGGCGGCGGCATGCGGCTGCCATCCGACCCCGACGCGCTGGAGGCGTATGGCGCGGGCCTGCTCGCGCACGCCGCGGGCGACCTGCCCGAAGCCCTGCGCCGGTTGCGGGACGCGACGCAGGCGGCGCCGGGCTATGCGGATGCATGGCTGGCGCTGGCGGAAGCTGCGCTCGCCACCGGAGACCAGGACCTCGCCCACGAGGCGCTCCAGGCAGGTTCCCGATCCCTGGTCGCGGACGCCCCGGCGCAGGTGCGGCGCCGCTTCACGGCCGAACTCGCCCTGCTGGAAGGCGACCCCATTGCCGCCGTCGCGGCATGGCGCGCCCGCGCGGAAGCCACGCCGGACGACACCTTCGCCGCGCTCAACCTGGCGCGCGCGCAGGGCGCCGGCGGCGACTTCGCAGCCGCCGTGGACAGCCTCCAGGCGCTGAGCCAACGCGATGCGAACGACCCGCGCACCTGGTACGAACTCGGCAAGTTCTCGATCCTGAGCGGCGATGCGCGGCGTGCGGTGGATGAACACCTGGTGCGTGCGCTGGTGCTGTTCAAGCGCGGCGGCAACCGCTTCGGCGAGGCCGAGACACTGAACGCGCTGGGCATCGGCTACGGCCGGCTCGGCCAGACGGCGGATGCGGCGGAGCAGTACCGCGCGGCCGCCGAGCTGCGGCGCGCGATCGGCAACCGCCGTGGCGTCGCGACCAGCCTGCGCAACCTGGCCAACATCGAGGCGATGACCGGTGCGTTCGACGCGGCCGCGGACCACCTGGAGGAGGCGCGCGCGCTGCACGCCGAACTCGGCGACCGCGATGGCCTGGCGGCGATCGACAACGAGCTGGGCCTGCTGGCGGAGGAGCGCGGCGACTACCCGGCGGCACTCGGGCACTACCGCAGCGCGCTGCAGACCTGGCGCCAGCTCGCGGACCCGCACGGCACCGCCCAGGCGCTCAACAACATCGGGTTCGCCAACTACCAGCTGGGCGCGTACGACGACGCCCAGGTGTACTGGCAGCAGGCCGCCGACGCCTACGAGCAGCTCGGCAGCGCCACCGGCAGGATCCGCACCGACCAGAACCTCGGCCTGCTCGCGGTCGCGCGCGGCCACTGGTCGCAGGCGCGCTCCCTGCTCGAAACCTCGCTTGCGGAGGCACAGAAGCAGCAGATGGTCGAGGAGGCCGCGGTCAGCCATCGCAACCTGGCGGAGCTGGACCTCTGGCAGGGCCACCTGGCACGGGCACTCGAACAGGCGCGGCTGGCCGAGGACCTGTTCCGCCAGCGCGACGACCAGCGCGGCATCGCCGACGCGCAACTGTTGCGCGCGCAGGCACTGCTGGCCGCCCACGCCGATGCGCAGGCCGACGAGGTGCTGGTGACGCTGGAACCGGTGCTGGCCGACGCATCCGCCGAACAACGCGCGTTCGAGCGCCTGTTGCGCGCACAGGTCGCCCGGCGGTCCGGCGACGCGGCCGTCGCTGCCGCGGCCCGCCGCGAGGCCCGCGAGCTGGCCGAGGCGTCCGGCGTGCGCCAGTTGCAGTTGCAGATCGCGCTGGAAGCCGCGCGCGCTGGTGAACCGGGCCCAGGCCTGGACGAAGCGACTGCCCGCCTTGGCCATGCCGGCCTGCGCCTGGCATGGCTGGAATGGCGGATGCGCGAAGCTCTGGCATCGACCGACCCGGACCCGGCCGACGCTCTCGCTGCGTGGCGTGAAGCCGCGCCGCTGCTGCGCGAAGGCGATTTCGTGCGCGCCCACCGGTTGCAGGCGCTCGCGGCACGGGCGCATGACGCCGCCGGCGACACGCAGGCAGCGGATGCCGCCAGCGAAGATGCGCGCGAAGCGTTCGAGGCAATGCGCGAAGCCCTTCCGGAGCCGCTGCGCGACGCCTTCGAGGATCGCGATGCCGATGCCGTCGCCGCACTCGGGACGCAGCCGCCATGAGCCACGCGGAAACGCCACGCGAGCCGTCGCACGAGCTGCCCGCGCCGCTCTCGCTGGAAGCGGTGAGCGCGCAGTACCAGCGGCTGCTCCAGCGCCTGGAGGCCAACGAGCGCGAGTTCCGCCGGCTGGGCCGTGCGGTGTGGCGCGTCCAGGAGGACGAGCGCCGGCGCCTGGCGCGCGAACTGCACGACGGGCTCGGCCAGAACCTCACCGCCCTCAAGCACCGCCTCTCGCAACTGGCCGAAGGCCTGGACGAGGACGCGCGCATCCAGCTCGACGCCGCCATCGCCCTGTGCGCGGAGACGCTGGAGGACACGCGCCACCTGTCACGGCTGTTGCGCCCGCCGATCCTCGACGACCTGGGCCTGGTCGCGGCGCTGCGCTGGCTGGCGCGGAACCAGGCCGAATCCGCCGGCATCGAGGTCACCGCCGAAATCGTGGAGCCGCTGCCTCCGCTGGACAGCGATCTCCAGACACTGTTGTTCCGCGTCGCCCAGGAAGCATTGACCAACGTTGCCCGGCACTCGGGCGCGCGCAGCGCCCTGCTCCGGCTGGTGGCCCGCGACGGGACGTTGCGGTTGCAGGTCGCCGACGATGGTCGCGGATGCGACCCCGCCGTGGCGGAGCGGGCCGGCGGCAGCGGCCTGGGCGGCATGCGCGAGCGGCTGCGGCTCTACGACGGCCGCCTCGAGTTGCACTCGGTGCCCGGCGACGGCATGCGCGTGCGCGTCGTGGTGCCGCTGTAGATGGGCATGCTCCTGCGCGTGCTGATCGCGGACGACCACACGCTGGTGCGCGAAAGCCTGGTGAGCCTGCTGCAGGCCGGCGGCGACGTGCAGGTCGTGGCCCAGGCCGCCACCGGCGTCGAGACCATCGAAAAGGCGGTGGCGACCCGGCCCGATGTCGTGGTCACCGACCTGTCGATGCCCGGGCTCGGCGGCATCGAGGTCGTGCGGCGCCTGCACGAGGCGTTGCCGGAGACGCGCGTGCTGGTGCTGACGATGCACCAGGAGGACGAGTACGTGCTGCAGGCGGTCCGCGCGGGCGCCTCCGGGTACCTGGTGAAGGACAGCGCCGCGGCGGAGCTGCTCGCGGCCGTGCGCAGCCTGCACGCGGGGCGCGGCTATTTCGGCCCGCAGGCGTCCCGCGCCCTGGCCGAGCAGATGCAGAACCCGGACCGCACCGTCGACGATCCGTACGGCCGGCTCACCGCGCGCGAGCGCGAGGTGTTCCACCTGGTGGTCGAGGGCATGACCACCAAGGAAATCGCGCGGCGCCTGGACATCAGCGTGAAGACCGCGGAAAACCACCGCGCGCGCGTCATTGCCAAGGTCGGCGTGCGCAATACCGCCGAACTGGTCCGCTACGCGCTCCGGCGCGGCCTGCTGGACTGACCACACGCCGGCGTACTGGGTACATTCCCCCCGCAGTCGTGGGGAGGCTCACGGATGGCGGGCGGCGGCGGGCGGAAACACGCTGGCGGGCATGACCCCTCCTCCACGAGAGTCCGCCGCCATGCCAGCCACCCGTCACCTGCGCGCCAGCCTGCTCGCCGTCGCCATCCTCACCACGCCGTTCTTCGCCGAGGCCAGGCGCCTGGACGCCGACCTCGAAGCAATGCTGCCGCTGCTCGCTCCGGGCGAGACGGTGGAGGTCATCGTCAGCTTCGACCAGGACGGGGCCCCCACTGACGCGCAACGGCAGCGCCTGGCCGCCCTCGGGCTGGCCGGCGTGACCATGCGCTCGCTGCCCATCGCCGGCGCGCTTGCCACGCCCGCGCAGGTGCAGTCGCTGCTGGCGATGGACGACGTGCGCTCCGTCTGGCTCAACGCGCCGCTCGACCTGGAGAACCGCGAGGCCACGCGGCTCACCGGCGTCGACCGGCTGCGCACCGATGGCGCGATCCACGTCGACGGGCTGCCGGTCAGCGGCCGCGGCATCGGCGTGCTGGTCAACGATTCCGGAGTCGATGGCACCCATCGCGACATCAAGTTCCCGAACCACGTGGTGCAGAACGTGCTCGCGCAGACCAACCTGCAGTCGTTCAGCACGATGGCGCCGGTCACCTACGTCGAGGACGTGGCCGACACCGACATCGGCGGCGGCCACGGCAGCCACGTCGCCGGCATCATCGGTGCCACGGGCGCGTCCTCGTCGCCGGCACTGTCGTTCGAGGGCGTCGCGCCCGGCGCGCGCATCGTCGGCTACGGGTCCGGGGCGGCGCTGTTCATCCTCGACACGCTCGGCGGCTTCGACTACGCCCTGACCAACCAGGCGGAGCACGGCATCCGCGTGGTGTCCAACTCGTTCGGCAACACCGGCGACGTCGGCACCGACTTCGACCCCGACGACCCGACCAACATCGCGACGAAGGCGCTCGCCGACCGCAATGTCGTCGTCGTGTTCTCGGCGGGCAACGCGGGGTCGGGCGAAGGCACCATCACCGGCAACTTCAAGAAGGCCCCCTGGGTGATCACGGTTGCCGCCGGCGACAAGCAGGGGCGCCTGGCCGACTTCTCCTCGCGCGGCGAGCGCGGCAACGGCGGCAGCGTGGTCGTCGACGGCACGTCGTTCGACTGGGTGGACCGCCCGACGGTCACCGCACCCGGCGTCGACATCTACTCCGTGCGCGCGAGCACCGCCGATCCGACCTTCCATGCGGCGATCGATGCGGAAGCCGAAGAAATCGGCGCGAACAACGCGCTGTACTACACCAAGCTCAGCGGCACCTCGATGGCCGCGCCGCACATCTCGGGCGTGGTCGCCTTGATGCTGGACGCAAATCCCGACCTGCACTGGAGCGAGGTCAAGCAGATCCTGCAGGACACCGCGACCAACATCCCGGGCCGCGACGCATGGGAGGCCGGCGCCGGCTACGTCAACGCGTACGCCGCCGTGCAGGCCGCGCTGGGCGCGCCCGGCCATGGCAGCACGGTCAACGCATTCCGCGACTTCAATGCCGACGCCCAGGTGTCGCTGGGCAGCGACGAGGACCACGTGATCGCGTTCAGCCCGGTCGGCCCCACCGGCTCGGTGCAGTTCCAGGTCGACGCGGCGACTTCGATGGTGGCCGCGCGCGCCAACGTGGGTGACAACACGATCGCGATCTCGTTGACCGACCCGGCGGGCAACCGCTACGGCTCGTCGATCGCGCTGCCCGTGATCGGCCAGAACATCTCCGCCACCGCACCCGGCATGGCGGGCACGTGGACCCTCACCGCCCGCGGCATCGGCGCGGTGTCCGGCGTCGACGTCGACCCCGCCAACGCCACCAACGGCTACGGACTGCCGGGATCGGTCACGGTCAACGTGCGGCAGTTCCGCACCGACGGCTACACCGGGCTGGGCGACGTCGCCGGCCATGCGGGCCAGGGCTTCATCGAGTACGGCGTCTCCAACCGCCTCGTCGACGGCTACGACGACGGCAACTTCCGTCCCGATGCGCCGCTGACCCGCGGCGAGATGGCCGTCTACCTGTCGATGGGCAACGGCATCCGCCAGCACCTTCCGTTCGATGGCGCGTCCAGCTTCACCGACATCCCGCGCGGCGGCGATCTTTCGCCGTTCGCGGAGGGCGCCGTCGCCCGCGGCGCGGCCCTGCGCGACACCGCGCAGGTGCATGCGGGCGTGATGGGCACGCTGGACGGCGCGTTCCGCGCCGAAGACCCCGTCACCCGCGCGAGCCTTGCGTACTCGCTGGTGCAGGCGATGGGGCTGCAGGACCAGGCGCATGCGTTCGCCGCGTCCAGCCGGACGGAGACCTACACCGGCACGCTCGGGCCCTCGGTCGAGAACATGGAGGTGCACGAGATCCCGTTCGACGTGGGCAGCGACGTCACCAGCGTCCAGGCCAACCTCGGCTGGGACGGCGGCGTGCCGGCGCAGGACCTCGACCTCTACCTGCTCGGCCCCGACGGCAGCCAGGTCGCCTCCGCGGCGACCGTCGACAACCCGGAAGTCCTGCAGTACGCGGTCCAGCAGCCGGGCACCTACACCTGGCGCGTCACCGGCTACGCGACCGCCAGTGCGAGCTACTCGCTGATGAGCACCCAACATGCCACCGGCAGCGCGTCGCGGATCACCGTCCTGGTCGACGGCGAACGCATCCCGCTGGAGGACTCGGCCGCGATCCCGGCGCCGTTGCGCGGCTACGTGCAGCTGGCCCTGGACCTCGGCCTGCTCAATGCACGCTTCGAACTGGTGCAGGGGCCGTTCGACCTGTCGCCGACGCTCAAGGCCTGGTTCGACCCGACGTCCCCGGTGACCCGTGCCGGCTATGCCGCGGCCACCGCACGCTGGCACGCGGGCTGGTTGCAGTAACGGGCGGCGGTCGCGTGCGCGGCCCGTAGTATTCTCGGCCGGAACCTGATCCGGGAGCCGAGCCGATGAAGCGCCTTCCTGCCGTGTTCGTCGCATGCCTCGTCGCGACCTGCGTCGTGGCATGCGCCAGCGGCCCCGTCCGGCGCGTCTCCGAGCCTGCCGCCGGCATCCAGCAACTGACCGTCGGCGCGGATGGCGGCTGGACCGTCGCGCTCCGGCTCGACAACTTCAGCAGCATCCCGATGCGCTTCGACGCGGTGGACCTGGCCGTGACCGTGGACGGCGTGGCCGCCGGCACGCTGCGCGGGAACGCCGGCATCACCATCGGCCCCGAATCGGCGGACGTCGCCACGCTGCCCTTCGCGCCCTCGGCGGACGCGCGGCTGCGCATCGCCGATGCACTGGCCGCCCGTCGCAGCATCGCGTACACCCTGGCCGGCCGCGTGGACGCGACACCGGAGGATGGCGGCACGCGCAGCTTCGAGGTCGACCGCGACAGCGCGCTGACCCCGGTGCCCGGACTGCCGGGCGTGCTGCGATGAGCGGGGTGCGCGCTTGACCGCGTACACCGCTCCCCTCGGGGAGATGCGCTTCGTCCTGGACGACCTGCTCGACGCGGGCGACCTGTTCGCCCGGCTCGGATTCACGGAAGCGACTCCCGACGTGGTGGACGCGGTTCTCGAGGAAAGCGCGCGCTTCGCCCAGGCGGTGCTCGCGCCGCTGAACAGCGTGGGCGACCGCGCCGGTTGCGGGTACGACCCGGGAACCGGTGCGGTCACGACTCCTCCGGGATTCGCCGACGCCTACCGGCGGTATGTCGAGGCCGGCTGGCCGGGCCTGGTCGCGCCCGCCACGCACGGCGGCCAGGGGATGCCACGCCTGCTCGGGATCCCGGTCAAGGAAATGATCGATGCCGCCAACCTGGCATGGGGCAACTTCCCGCTGCTGTCGCACGGCGCCACGGACGCCCTGCTGGAATTCGGCGACGACTGGCAGCAGCAGGTGTTCCTGCGGCCGCTGGTCGATGGACGCTGGACCGGCACGATGTGCCTGACCGAAGCGCACTGCGGCACCGACCTGGGCCTGCTCCGCACCCGCGCGGAGCCTCGCGACGACGGCAGCTTCGCGATCACCGGCAGCAAGATCTTCATCACCGCCGGCGAGCACGACCTGGCGGAGAACATCGTGCACCTCGTGCTGGCGCGGCTGCCCGATGCGCCTGCCGGCAGCCGCGGGATCTCGATGTTCGTGGTCCCCAAGTTCAAGGTGGACCGCGACGGCACGCCCGGCGCACGGAACGGTGTCCGCGCCGGCGGCATCGAGCACAAGATGGGCATCCACGGGTCGGCGACCTGCGCGCTCGACTTCGACCAGGCACAGGGCTGGCTCGTCGGCGCGCCGCACCGTGGCCTGCAGGCGATGTTCGTGATGATGAACAGCGCCCGGCTCGCCGTCGGGCTGCAGGGGCTGGGGCTTGCCGACCGCGCGTACCAGAACGCATTGGGCTACGCACGCGAACGGCTGCAGATGCGTTCGCTTGCCGGGCCGAAATTCCCGGAACTTCCCGCCGACCCGATCATCGTGCATCCCGACGTGCGGCGGATGCTGCTCACCTGCAAGGCCCTTGTCGAAGGCGGGCGTGCGCTGGCCTACCACGCCGCATCGCTGGTCGACGTCGTGGCGTGCACGCAGGATGCGGACGAACGCGCGCGCGCCGAGGCGCTGCTGGGCTTCCTCACCCCGGTCACCAAGGCCTGCCTCACCGAGTGGGGCGTCGAGTGCACGCACCATGCCCTGCAGTGCTTCGGCGGCCACGGGTACATCGCCGAGCACGGCATGGAGCAGCTGGCCCGCGATGCGCGGATCACCACCATCTACGAGGGCACCACGGGCATCCAGGCACTGGACCTGCTCGGCCGCAAGGTGCTGCAACAGGGCGGCGAAGGCCTGCGCGAATTCCTGGCGATGGTCGAGGCGTTCTGCACGGCGCATCCCGGTTCCGAATTCGTTGCGCCGCTGCAGGGCCACGTCGCCACCCTCGAGCGCCTCACCGGCTCCGTCGCGGATCGCGCCGCGGGCGACCCGGAGGAAGTAGGCGCCGCGGCGTTCGACTACCTGATGGTTGCCGGCTACGTCGCCCTCGGCTACTGGTGGGCGCGCAGCGCGGTGGCCGCAGGCGCGTCGACGCGCCCGGACGGTTTCAAGGCCGGTAAGCGCGAGGCGGCCCGCTTCTGCTTCGCCCGGATCCTGCCCCGGATCCAGGCCCACGCGGCGGCCATCGAGGCCGGCGCCGGGTCGTTGATGGCACTGGATTCCGGAGACTTCGACCGCGGTCGCTGAATCGGCGGCCCGCGCTATCCACAGCCACCGCCTTCTTGTATAAGCTGGGTCCCCGATGGACACCGACAGAGGGACGCCCGAGGCATTCCACGCGGTGCGGCTGCTCGCACTCGATGCGCACGGCCGTGTCCTGGACTGGATGAGCTGGCAGTCTGCTGCCTGCCTCTATGCCCGCGGCGCGGTCGCCTGGACCCTCGGCGATCCCTGCCTCACCGTCCGCGGCGGCACCTGCCGCGCCACCGGCAGCCAGAGCCTGC
>CAMPJU010000002.1 GCA_946886995.1 uncultured Lysobacteraceae bacterium | reverse complement strand
TGCGCAGCCGCCGCTGGGCGCCGCGCGACATCACCCTCGACGGCAAGCCGGTGTCACCGGAGGCCATCGAGGCGCTGGGTCGATGGCGCGTGTTGCGGCCGGACTTCTCGGCGCTCCCGGGCAACCTGTCGGCGACCTTCCAGCCGGAGGGCGACGGCCTGGGCAGCGCGGCCAACCCAATGCACCCCGAGGTCGGCGACCTGCGGGTCGCGTGGCGGGAACTGCGGATGCCGCGCACGTACGAGGGGCTGGTGCTGCGCGACGGGCGCTGGGAACTCGATGCCGCGGCGCTGGAGGCGTCGCGCCGCGCGGCCACCGCCGATGCGAGGCCGGCGAGCGCCGGCCTCGGGTGGATCCTGCTGGGTGCACTGGCGGCCGGGGTGTTGGCCGCCGCGTGGATGCTGCTGCGCCGTCGCCGGCGCGGCTGACGTCAGGCCGCGGCGGCCTGCTCCTGGCGCGGACCTTCGCGCAACGCACGGCCCACCATCGAGACCAGCAGGTCGATCTCTTCGCTGGTGATGGTGAAGGTCGGGGTGAAGCGCAGCGAATTGGTGCCGCCGTGGATGACGCCGATGCCGCGCTCGCGCAGCCATTCCTCGGTCGAGCCCGCGCCGTAGCACTTGAACTGCGGCGAAAGTTCGCAGGAGAACAGCAGGCCGGTGCCCTGGACCTTGGTGATCATGCCGCCGAGTTCGTCCTTCAGCGCCTCGAGCTTGCGAAGTGCCTCGGCGCCGCGCTCGCGGATGTTCCCGCGCAGTTCCGGCGTGACCTTGGCGAGCACCGCGCAGGCGGTGTCCAGCGCACGCGGGTTGGACGTCATGGTGTTGCCGTACAGCCCGCGCTGGTAGACGGCCGCGGCCTCCTTGCCGACGGCGAGCACCGACAGCGGGTACTGCCCGGCATTCAGCGCCTTGGAGTACGTCTCCATGTCCGGTGCGCCGAGGTCCTCGAACCCCGGGTAGTCGACGATCGACAGCACGCCGTGCGCGCGCAGGCCGGCCTGGATCGAGTCGACCAGCAGCAACGCGCCGTGCGCCTTCGTCAGCGCGCGCGCCGCCTTGTAGAACTCCACCGGCACGCCGCGTCCCGGGTCGCCTTCGCCCATCACCGGCTCCAGGAACATCGCCTCGATGAACCAGCCGTTGGCCTCTGCATCGGCGAACGCCTTTTCCAGCGCGGCGATGTCGTACGGCTCGACCGCGATGACGCTGCCCTCGTCGCGGTAGCTGGCCAGGTACTTCAGGTACGTCTTGCGGGTCGAGTCCGAGTACAGCGCGGGGCGGTCGGTGCGGCCGTGGAAGCTGCCCTTGACCACGATGCGGCGGATCGCCTTGCCCGCGTGCCGCGCGCCCGGGTCGGTCATCGACTTGGCGTTCGCATCGGCGATGCGCGCCGCCAGCGTGACCGACTCCGATCCGGAGTTGAGGCAGAAGAAGCGTGCATACGGACAGTCGCGGCCGATCCCGATCGCGTCGCGCAGCATGCCGGTGAAGCGCAGCTGCGACAGGCTGGGCGTCATGATGTTGGCCATGGCCTGCGGGCGCGCCATCGCCGAGATGATGTCCGCCGGTGCGTGGCCGAAGCCCAGCATCCCGTAGCCGCCCGAGTCGTGCAGCACGGCGCCCTTGAGGGTCACGATCCACGGCCCCCGCGCCGCAAGCGCGACGTACGGGTTCACCGCATCGTCCGGGTAGAAGTTGACGTAGCCGGCCTGCACGGCCTGCACCTGCGCGTCCTCGTCCATGTCGAGCAGGTCGGCGAACTCGGTCTTCAGCCGCGCGTATTCGGCGGCGGCCGCGTCGATCGCGGCGGCCAGCTCCACGTCGTGGGTGAACCGCGCGAGGACCGTGTCCTCCAGGCCGACCGTGCGGCGCGTGCCGCCGTGGGCGCGCAGCGGCGCGAGGGGGGCGAGCAGGGCGTGCTGGTTCATGGCGTCCTCCAAAACAAAAAACGCGCAAACCAGGATCGTCCCGGCGCGCGCTGCGGCTGTTTTCCAGCCAGAATCAATCGGTTACGCGATTTTACCACGCGCCATCCGGCGGCATAACCCCCTGCGGCCGTAGAATCCGCGCCCTTGAAGAAATCCGACTTCCACTACGCCCTGCCCCCCGAACTGATCGCCCAGGCCCCGCTGCCGCGGCGGTCGGCGAGCCGCCTGCTGAGCGTGCCCCCGGGCGACCTGCCGTTCGAGGACCTGCAGGTCACGGACCTGCCGGACCTGCTGCGCGCCGGCGACCTGCTGGTGTTCAACGACACCCGGGTGATCCCCGCGCGCCTGCATGGCCAGAAGGCCACCGGCGGCCGGGTCGAGATCATGGTCGAGCGCCTGCAGCCCGGGAACGAGGCGCTGGCCCAGCTCGGGGTGAGCAAGCCGCCGAAACCGGGCAGTCGGATCGAGCTCGATGCGGGCGGCGCCGCGCAGGTCCTCGGCCGGGAGGGCGAGTTCTGGCGGCTTCGCTTCGACGTGGAGGGCACGCTGGCCGACTGGCTCCAACAGGCGGGCCAGTTGCCGCTGCCGCCCTACATCCGCCGCACGCCGGGCGCCGACGACGCCGAGCGCTACCAGACGGTGTTCGCGCGCGAGGCGGGCGCCGTTGCCGCGCCCACGGCGGGCCTGCATTTCGACGAGCCGCTCCTCGATGCATTGCGTGCGCGCGGCGTCGCGATGGGGCAGGTGACCCTGCACGTGGGCGCGGGCACGTTCCAGCCGGTGCGGGTCGAGGACCTGCGCGAGCACCGCATGCACAGCGAGTGGCTCAACGTGGGCGCGCGGCTGGTGGAACAGGTGAGGGACACGCGGGCGGCGGGTGGGCGCGTCGTGGCGGTCGGCACCACCGTCGTGCGTGCGCTCGAGAGCGCCACCGGCGAAGACGGCACGCTGCATCCATTTTCCGGCGAGACGCGGCTGTTCATCCTGCCGGGCTACCGGATCCGCAGCGTCGACGCGTTGCTGACCAACTTCCACCTGCCGGAGAGCACGCTGCTGATGATGGTGTCCGCATTCGCCGGCAAGGACCGGATGTTCGCCGCGTACGACCACGCGATCCGGGAGCGGTACCGCTTTTTCTCCTACGGGGACGCGATGTTGATCTGGGCGAAGGCGTGGCCATGAGCCGGATGGAATTCGAGCTGCACCGCACCGATGGCGCGGCGCGGCGCGGGCGCATCACGTTTCCGCGTGGCACCGTGGAAACGCCGGCCTTCATGCCGGTCGGCACCTACGGCACGGTGAAGGGCATGCTGCCCGGCCAGCTGCGCGCGCTGGGCGCGGAAATGATCCTGGGCAACACCTTCCACCTGTACCTGCGGCCTGGGCTCGAGGTGATCGAGGCGCACGGCGGGTTGCACGGCTTCGCGCGCTGGGACGGTCCGATCCTCACCGACTCCGGCGGGTTCCAGGTGTTCTCGCTGGCGCACAAGCGGAAGATCACCGAGCAGGGGGTGACGTTCCAGGCGCCGACCGACGGTTCGACGGTGTTCCTCGGCCCCGAGGAAAGCATGCGGATCCAGCGCGTGCTGGATTCGGACGTGGTGATGATCTTCGACGAGTGCCCGCCCGTGCACGTGGACGGCGTGGCCGTGCCGGAAGCGCTGGTGCAGCGGTCGATGGAACTGTCGTTGCGCTGGGCGGAACGTTCGAAGCGCGCGCACGAAGGCAACGACGCGGCGCTTTTCGGCATCGTCCAGGGTGGCGTGCATCGCGACCTGCGGACGCGTTCGGCCGAGGGACTGAAGGCGATCGGCTTCGACGGGTATGCCATCGGCGGCCTCGCGGTTGGCGAGACCGAAGCGGAGCGCAACGCCATGCTCGACCACGCATGCCCCCAGCTGCCGGCGGACCGGCCGCGCTACCTGATGGGCGTGGGGCGCCCCGAGGACCTGGTCGAGGCGGTCGCGCGCGGGGTCGACATGTTCGACTGCGTCATGCCCACCCGCAACGCGCGCAATGGCCATTTCTTCACCAGGACCGGGACCGTCCGCATCCGCAACGCGAAGTACGAGCGGGATACGCGGCCGATCGAGGAGGGCTGTGGCTGCCCCGCCTGCGCCGGCGGCTACACCCGGGCCTACCTGCGCCACCTGGACCGCTGCAACGAGATGCTGGCGCCGATCCTGGGCACGCTGCACAACCTCTGGCACTACCAGGACCTGATGGCGCGGATGCGCGCGGCGATCGAGGCGGGGCGCTTCGCCGACTTCCGCCTGGAATTCCACGCGGCCCGCGCTTGAAACTCCCCGGTCCGGCCCGCATGCCATAATTCCCCGTTGTTTCGCCCACCTGGACGCCCGCATGAAACTGTTCGCCCTTGCCCTCCTGTCCCTCGCGATGTCCCCCGCCCATGCCCAGGCGGCCGGCCAGCCCCAGGGTGGCCTGTTCGGCGGCCTCGGCGGCCTGCTGTTCCCGCTGATCCTGCTCGGCGTGATGTGGTTCCTGATGATCCGTCCGCAGATGAAGCGCGCCAAGGAACACCGCGAGATGCTCGGCAAGCTGGCCAACGGCGACGAAGTGCTCACCAACGGCGGCGTCGCCGGGACGGTCACCGCGATCGGCGACAGCTTCGTCACCGTGGAGATCGCCGACAACGTCCGCATCCGCGTGCAGAAGGGTGCGATCGCCAACGTGCTGCCGCGCGGCACCCTCAAGTCGGCCTGACGGGCCCCGGTCCACTCATTCAAGCCGGCGGCCGGATGGCCGCCGCGGGGTCGTAGCGATGCTCGAGTTCGCCCGCTGGAAATACATTGTCGCCATCCTGGTCGTCGCGCTGGCCCTGCTGTACGCATTGCCCAACGTGTATCCCCAGGACCCTTCGGTGCAGGTGACCGCCAACCGGTCCGAGGCCGTCGACGAGGCGCTGGTGCAACGCGTGCAGTCGATCCTCGGCGAGGCCGGCGTGACCCCGAAGTCCGTCGCGGTCGAATCCGACGACAACCTGCTGGTGCGGCTGTCGTCCGCCGATGAGCAGGTGCAGGCATCCGATGCGTTGCGCGCCGGCCTCGGCAGTGACTACGTGGTCGCGCTCAACCTGGCGTCCACCATCCCGGACTGGCTGGCGGCGCTCGGCGGCCAGCCGATGCTGCTGGGCCTGGACCTGCAGGGCGGCGTCCACTTCCTGATGCAGATCGACCGCGAGGCGGCGCTCGACCGGCACTTCGAGGCCTACGTCGAGGACGTGCGCGCGATGCTGCGCGAGGCACGCATCCGCTATCGCTCGGTGGAGCGCGACGGCAACGACATCGTCGTCGAGCTCGTGCCCGACGCGGACATGGACAAGGCGCAGTCGCTGGTCGGCGCGCAACTGGCGACGTTGCGCCAGGAAGCGCTGGGCGACACGCTCACCCTGACGGTGCCGGATAGCGAACTCGCCGAGCTGACAGCGAACGCCATCGAGCAGAACCTCGGCACCCTGCGCAACCGCATCAGCGAGCTCGGCGTGGCCGAGCCGATCGTCCAGCGACAGGGCGACGAGCGCATCGTGGTCCAGCTGCCGGGCGTGCAGGACACCGCGCAGGCCAAGCGCATCATCGGCGCGACCGCGACGCTGGAGTACCGCGGCGTCGTCGAGGGCAACGCCTACGAGGCCGCGCGCTCGGGCAACGTCCCGCCGCAGGCGCGCGTCTACAACCGGCGCGAGACCGGCCCGGACGGGCAACCGATCCCGGTGCTGCTGAACAAGCGGGTCATCGCTTCCGGCGAGCACCTGCAGGACGCCACCTCCTTCTTCGATTCGCAGTCGGGAACCCCGGCAGTGCGGGTGCGCCTGAGCAGCGTCGGCGGCCAGCGCATGTTCGACCACTCCAGCGTGAACATCGGCAAGCCGATGGCGGTGGTGTACATCGAGCGCGTGCCGACGGTCCGCACCGTCGACGGCGAGGAAGTGCGGGGCACCCGCATCGAGGAGGAGGTCATCTCCGTCGCCACGATCCAGGGCGCGCTGGGCCGCGACTTCCAGACCACCGGCCTGGAGTCCATGAAGGAAGCGGCCGACCTGGCGCTGCTGCTGCGCGCCGGCTCGCTGGCCGCGCCGATGGACATCGTGGAGGAGCGGATCATCGGCCCGAGCCTCGGGCAGGAGAACGTGGAGCGCGGCCTGGCCGCCGTCACCTTCTCGTTCTGCTTCGCGCTGCTGTTCTTCCTCGTCTACTACCGCATGTTCGGCGTGATCACCTGCCTGGCACTGCTGCTCAACCTGCTGATGGTGGTGGCGTTGATGTCGCTGCTCGGCTTCACGCTCACGCTGCCGGGCCTGGCCGGCATCGCGCTGACGGTCGGCATGTCGGTGGACGCCAACGTCCTGATCAACGAGCGCATCCGCGAGGAACTCCGGGCGGGCATGCCACCCAAGGCGGCGATCGCCACGGGTTACGAGCGCGCCAGCGGCACGATCGCCGACGCCAACCTGACCGCCCTGCTGGCCGGCATCGCGCTGTTCGCGTTCGGCACCGGCCCGGTGCAGGGCTTCGCGGTCGCGCTGATCCTCGGCATCCTCACCTCGATGTACACGGCGGTGTCCGTGTCCCGCGGCATCGCCACGCTCATCTACGGCCACCGGCGCAAGCTGAAGTCGGTCGCGATCTGACGAGACCCTCTGCATGAAGCCCTTGAACGTCTTCCCCTACGACAGCGCGATCCCCTTCATGCGCATGCGCTGGGGTGCCGTCGTGCTCGCCGCGTTGCTGATCGCCATCTCGATCGGCTCGATGGCCACGCGCGGCTTCAATTTCGCGCTGGACTTCACCGGCGGCACGGTCACCGAACTGCGGTTCGAGAAGCCCGTCGACGTCGACGAGGTGCGCTCGCGCCTGCAGGCCGCCGGGTATGACAGCGCGCAGGTGCAGACCCTGGGGTCCGGCAACGACCTCCTGATCCGGCTGCAGCCCAAGCAGGGCGACGGCCCCGGCGTCACCAGCCGCACGGCCGACGACGTGCTTGCCGCGGCCTCGGTGCCAGGCAATCCCGGCACGGTCGTCAAGAGCGACTTCGTCGGCCCGCAGGTCGGCGACGAGCTGGCGCTGAACGGCATCTACGCGATGCTGTTCGTGGGCCTGGGCTTCCTGATGTACATCTCGTTCCGCTTCGAGTGGAAGTTCGCCGTCGCGGCGATCATCTGCACGGCGCAGGACATCATGATCGTGCTGGGGTGGTTCTCGCTCACCGGCCGCGAGTTCGACCTGACCGTCCTGGCGGGCGTGCTGTCGACGATGGGCTTCTCGATCAACGACACCATCGTGGTCTTCGACCGCGTGCGCGAGAACTTCCGGGGCATGCGCGCCGACCCCGCCACGATCCTCAACCGCTCGATCAACCAGACGCTCTCGCGCACGGTGATCACGTCCTTCGTGGCATTCCTGACGGTGCTGGCGCTGTACCTCTACGGCGGCGGTTCGCTCGAAGGCATGGCCGAGGCGCTGATGGTGGGCATCGTGATCGGTACGGTCTCGACGATCTTCGTCGCCTGCCCGCTGCTGCTGTGGCTGGGCGTCAGCAAGCAGGACCTGATGCCGAAATCCCGCGACGAAGCCGAGCTCGCCAAGCGGCCGTGACCGCCGGGTGGCCCGTCAGGCGTTGAACGCCTTGGCGTAGCCGGACGAGGCGATGACCTTCTGCAGGGCATCGCCGAGCTTGAGGTTGGCGGCGAGCAACGGACGGCCGGCGGTACCACGCGCATCGACCGGCCCGGTGGCGGCGCCACGGAAATCGGTGACCCGGCCACCGGCTTCGCGCACCAGCAGCATGCCCGCGGCGATGTCCCAGGGCTTCACCCCGGCCTCGAAGTAACCGTCGGTGCGGCCACACGCCACGTAGGCCAGGTCCAGGGCAGCCGATCCCGTGCGGCGGATGTCCTCGACATCCCGCATCAGTTCGCGGATGCAGTCGAGCTGCGCGGGAGCGCGGGTGCGCTCGCGCGGCGGGAAGCCGGTCGACAGCAGCGCGCCGGCCAGGTCCTTGCGCTCGGACACGCGGATGCGGTGGTCGTTGAGGACCGCGCCGCTGCCCTTGCTGGCCGTGAACAGTTCGTTGCGCAACGGGTCGAAGACGACGCCGTGCTGCGGCTCGCCGTTTTCCACCAGGGCGATCGACACGCACCAGTGCGGGAAGCCGTGCAGGTAGTTGCTGGTGCCGTCCAGCGGGTCGATCACGAAGGTCGAGCGGGCGCCTGCCCGGTGTCCCTTCTGCTCGCCGCCTTCCTCGCCGAGGATGGCGTAGTCGGGGTACGCCCTGCGCAGCTCCTTGACGATCGCCGCCTCGGCCTTCTCGTCGACCTCGCTGGCGTAGTCCAGGCGCTCCTTCTCGATCACGTTCAACGCGTCGAGGCGGGTCATGTGGCGCAGCAGTTCGTTGCCGCCTGCGCGGGCCGCCTTGACCATGATGTTGACGACGGGCTTGAGCATGCGACACCTCGAAACGGCCGCGGAGTTTACCATTCGCGCATGGAGCACCCCGATCACGTCGCCGCCCGCATCCGCATCGTGCTGGTCGGCACCCAGCACCCCGGCAACATCGGTTCGGCGGCGCGCGCGATGAAGACCATGGGGCTGTCGCGGCTGGTCCTGGTGGCGCCGGAACGGGCGCCTGACGCCGAATCCAGGGCCCTGGCCGCGGGCGCCGACGACGTCCTGGCCGGCGCGGTGACCACCGGCACGCTCGCCGAGGCCGTCGCGGACTGCCGGCTGGTGCTCGGCTGCACGGCACGCAGCCGGCGGGTCCCGCTGGACGAACTCGCCCCGGGCGAGGCCGCGGCGCGCACGGTGGCGGCCGCCGCGGACGGGGCCGATGCCGCGCTGGTATTCGGGCGCGAGCGCACCGGACTGGACAACGACGAACTCCAGCTGTGCCACGCGGCTGTGCACATCCCGGCGGATCCGGCCTACAGCTCGCTCAACCTGGCCGCCGCGGTCCAGGTGCTCGCCTACGAGACGCGCCTGGCGTTGCTGGCCGGTGCCCCCGGGCAGGCCGCGTCGGGGGAGGGTGCGGTCGAGCCGGGCCAGGCGACGCATGCCGAGCTGGAAGGGTTCTTCGCACAGCTGGCCGAGACCCTGGAGGCGATCGACTTCCACAAGGGCCGCGCCCCGGCGTCCGCCCTGCGCAAACTGCGCCGGCTGTACCTGCGGGCTGCCCCCACCGCTGCCGAGGTCCGGCTGCTCCGGGGGGTCCTGGCGGACGCGCAGCGGATGGCGCGGTTGGCGGGACAAAATCCGCCGGAACTGCGCTAGGCTGCGCCAGCCGTAGTCGTCGTCCGGGGACCCCCTTGTCGTTGTTCCGCCACTTCGCCGCCGTGGTGCTGGGCGCTTGTGCGCTGTCCTGCACCGCCTCGACGGCGCTCGCCGCGGACGACAGCGACGTCCTCGTGCTCGGCCGCATCAGCGACGATCCGAAGTCGCACTACCGGCAGCTGAAGCCGCTGCTGGACTACCTGGTCCCCCGCATGGCCGACGTCGGCATCCGCGAAGGACGGGTGCTGATGGCGCGCGACGAGCAGCAGATGGCCAGCTACCTGCGGCGTGGCCGGGTCGACTGGGTCACCGAAACCGCCGCGGCCGGCGTTCTGCTGCAGGAACGCGCCGGTGCCGAGCCGCTGCTGCTGACCGAGCGCGACGGCGTGCAGCAGTACCACACCGTTTTCTTCGCACGCGACGACAGCGGGCTCGACTCGCTCGACGACCTGGCCGGCCACAGCATCGCGTTCCAGCGCCGCAATTCCACCAGCGCGTATTTCGCGCCGGCGGCCGAACTGATCGATGCCGGCCTGACGCTCGAGATCCTGCTGTCGCCGACCGACGCGCCACAGCCGCCCGCCGTGGGTTACCTGTTCGCGCGGTCGGAACTGAACATCGCCACCTGGGTGCACAAGGGCCTGGTCGATGCCGGGGCGATGAGCAACATCGACTGGGACAACCCGCTGCGCCTGCCGCCTGCGTTCCGCGACGACCTGCAGGTCATCGCGCGCACGGCCGGCTTCCCGCGAGCCCTGGAGCTGGTGCGCGCCGACCTCGAGCCGGCTGTCGCGGCGAGACTGCGCGAACTGCTGCTGCAGGCGGCGGACGATCCGGACGCGCGCGAGGCGATGCTGGCGTTCTTCGGGACGACGCGCTTCCTGCCGTTCGACGATGCCGCTCGCGATGCCCTCGATCGCCTCGGCGCCGGCGTGAAGCGGGTCCGCACGGAGGTCGAGTGACCCGGGCGCCGGGCCTGCAGGGCCGCGTCGCCGCGACCATGGCGGTGGCGCTCCTGGTGGTGATGGGGCTGGTGGTGGTCCTCTGGTACAGGCAGGAGGCCATGCAGCGCGAAGTCGAGGGGCTGAGCGGCGCCGCGATGCACAGCCTGGTCGGCGAGAGCCTCCGTCGCCGTGGCGAGGGCGCCGTGGCCCAACTGGCCGACGCGCTCACCAACCCGCTGTACTACTTCGACCTCGACGCGATCGGCGAGCTCGCGCGGGGTGCGCTGCGGCAGCCGGACGTCGCCTATGTCCTCGTCTTCGATGCGGAAGGCAACGTCATCCACGATGGCAGCGCCGCCATCCCCGGTTACGGCACGCGGATGGACGACCCGCTGGCCTTCGAGGCGGTGGCCGCCCGCAAGCTGCACGTGCAGTGGTCGGGCGAGCTGATGGATGTGTCCAGCCCGCTGATGCTCGGCGACCAGCGGTTGGGCGGGGTACGCATCGGCTATTCGCTGGAAGGCGTTCGCCAGGCGCATGCGCAGGCGCTGGGCGGGTTGCGCCAGCGCCTGGATGCGGTCGGTGGCACGCAACTGGCCTGGATCGCCGCACTCGGCGCCGCGCTGCTGGTGCTCGGGGCGCTGCTGGTCTGGGCCGTGCACCGCATCCTGGTGGCGCCCGTGCGGCAGCTCGCCGAGGCATCGCGCCAGATCGAGGCCGGCAACTACGACGCGGCGATGCCGCAAAGCACGCGACGCGACGAGATCGGCGACCTGGTGCGCGCATTCGGGCGCATGAGCACGAGCGTCGCCCGCCACGACCGGGACGTGCGGCGGATCGCCTACACCGACGCCCTGACCGGGCTGTCGAACCGCCTGGCGTTCCGCGAGCAGCTGGACCAGCGGTTGCTGCAACTCGGCGGTGCAAGCCGCCAGGTGGCCTTGCTGTTCGCCGACATCGACGACTTCAAGCGGATCAACGACACACTCGGCCACGACGCCGGCGACCAGGTGCTGCTCCAGTTCGCCAGCCGCATCCGCGAGGCGGTGCTGGAGCACGGTGGCGACGACGCGCTGCTGGCGCGTTTCGGCGGGGACGAGTTCGTCGTGCTGGTGGACGACGGCCCGGGCCGCGAGGACATCCGCGACATCGCGAGCCGCCTGGCCGAGACGCTGGTGCAGGCGCTGGGACGGCCCATCGTGCTGCATGACCGGCAGGTGTTCCTGGGGACTTCCATCGGCGTGACGCTGTTCCCGGACGACGCCGCCAGCGCGACGATGCTGATGAAGAACGGCGACATCGCGATGTACCAGGCGAAGGTCGCCGGCAAGAACTGCTACCGCTTCTACAGCCGCGCGATGGACCAGGCGGTGGAACGGCGCGTCCGGCTGGAACAGGAGCTGCGCGGTGCCTGGGATCGCGGCGAACTGAGCCTCGCCTACCAGCCGCTGTTCCGGCTCGCCGACCGCAGGCTGGTGGGCGCGGAGGCACTGCTGCGCTGGGACCATCCCGAACACGGGCAGGTGGCGCCGGCGGTGTTCATCGAAGTGGCCGAGCAGACCGGGCTGATCGAGGTGATCGGGCCGCAGGTGCTGCGTGCCGCATGCCGCGATGCGGTGCGCTGGGAACGCCCGCACCACGAGGGCGACCCGCTGTTCGTCTCGGTGAACGTCTCGCCGCGCCAGCTGCGCAGTGCCGACCTGCCGCAGATCGTCGAGGCCTGCCTGCGCGATACCGGACTGCCGGCGTCGCGCCTGCACGTGGAATTGACCGAGACCGCGGTCATCGGCGACGAGGCCAACGCGCACGCGATGCTGACGCGCCTGCGCGAGACCGGCGTCAAGGTATGGCTCGACGATTTCGGCACCGGCTTCTCGGGCCTGAGCCACTTGCGCCGGGTGCCCGTCGACGGGGTGAAGATCGACCGCAGCTTCGTGGCCGACGTGCTGCGCGACCCGGACGACCTGGCGCTCACCACCGCGATCATCGCGATGGCCCATTCGCTGGCGATCACCGTGGTGGCCGAAGGCGTCGAGAAGGAAGGCCAGTACGCGATCCTGCGCGAACGCGGCTGCGACCTGGCCCAGGGCTACTGGCTGGGCCACCCCATGGGGGCCGAAGCCTTCGCGAACCTGTTCTTGTAGGCCTTCAGACCAGCCGGTCGATCCAGGGGGTGACCGCCTGCACGAGGCTCCCCGACAGGACGCCGAACACCACGATCGCCACCGTCCCGCTGGCCCAGGCCAGCAGCATCAGCGCGCCGTCGCGTTCCAGCAGCGCCAGCGCGAACAGCAGCAGCAGGCCACCGAGCAGGTAGTTGGTCAGCGGGATCGGCAGCGACAGCAACAACCCCAGCAGGACCAGCAACACGCCCGTGAACGCCGCCGCGAGGCGCTGGTCCAGCAGCGACGACAGGCGCGGGCGGATCAGGTGCTCGAGCTTGGCCAATGCCGGCGAGATCATCCGGTCGAAGCGGGCGAGCGCATGGCGGCGGAAGCCGTGGTCGGCGATGAACCGCGGTAGCCAGGGGCGCCTGCGCAAGACCAGCAACTGCGCACCGATCAGCATCACCAGCGGCCCGCTGATCGCCCCGCCCACCGGCACCGGGATGAAGGCCGGCAGCACCGATACGAACAGCAACATCCCGAACGCGCGCCGGCCCAGCCCGGCCAGCAGCATCTTCAATGTCAGCAGTTCTTCCGGGTCGCCGACCGCGAACGCGTCGAGCAGCGCGCGCGTGCCTGCCTCGCGGGCCGGGCGGTTCATTCCCCGTCGCTTTCCGCGGGCGCCAGCCGGGCGAACAGCAGCTTGTCCACCCGCGGGCCGTCCAGGTCGACGACCTCGATGCGCCAGCCGCGCCATTCGAAGTGCTCGCCGGCGTTGGGGATCCGGCCGAAGTTCGCGATCACCATGCCCGCGGCCGTGTGGTAGTCGTGGTCGTCCTCGCCGGGGAGCGGGCCGCCGTCGAGCACCTCGCGCAGTTCGTCGACGGGCAGTCCACCGTCCACCAGCAGCGAACCGTCGTCGCGCTCCACCACCGACGGTGCGGCGGCGGAGGTGTCGCTGCTGGCCGACCCGCGCCCGATCACCGCGCCCAGCAGGTCGTTGACCGTCACGATGCCGGTGACGTCACCGTATTCGTCCACGACCAGCGCCAGTGACTGCTGGCCCTCGCGGAAGATCTCGAGCAGCTTCAGCGCCGGCGTCGATTCGGACACGAACAGGGCGGGGCGCAGGCCCGCGAACAGGTCCTGGCTGCCGCCGTCCAGCCGGCCCAGCAGCGACTTGACCTCCAGCACGCCCAGCACGTCGGCGTCGCTGCCGCGGAAGACGGGATAACGCGAGAAAGGTGTCTCGCGCATCGAAGCCAGGTTCTCCGCCTGCGGCGCGGCGGCGTCCAGCCAGGCGATGCGCATGCGCGGCGTCATCAGGCTTTCCGCGTCGCGGTCGCCCAGCCGCAGCACGCGATGCATCATGTTGCGCTCGTCCGCGTCGATCACCCCTTGCTCGTGGCTCTCGCTGAGCAGCAGGCGGATCTCCTCCTCGCTGATCTGGCTGCGCGCGTCGTCGCGGATGCCCAGCAGGCGCAGCACGGCGCGGTTGATCGCGCCCATCGCCAGCACCACGGGCCGCGCGACGCGGGACAGCATGTCGAGCGGGATCGCGACCACCGCCGAGATGCCTTCCGGGTTGGTCAGCGCCAGGCGCTTGGGGATCAGTTCGCCGAAGACGACCGTACCAGCGGTGATCAGGCCGACGGCCGTGCCGATGCCGATGCCCTGGGCGTATTCGCGCGCCCCGGGCCACCAGGCGGAGAGCCAGCCCGCGATGATGTCGCCGATCGCGTCGCCGCCGAAGACGCCGGTCAGCACGCCGATCAGGGTGATGCCGACCTGCACGGTGGACAACAGGTTGTCCGGGTGCTCGGCAAGCGCGAGGGCCTTGCGCGCGCCGCGGCTGCCCTCGGCCATCTGCTTGAGGCGCAGCTTGCGCGACGTCATCAGCGCCATCTCGGACAGCGCGAAGAAGCCATTGAGCGCGATCAGGGCGACGACCACCAGCAGCTCAAGCATGCCGTGGGCCTCTGCGCCGTCGTGTGGGGTCGGGGTCGTCCATGCGGAGGCGGGCGATCATAACAAAGGGTCGTGATGGGCAGGCCGACCCGGAACCGTCATAATCGCCGACCATCCGGCGGTATCGCCAAGCCAGCGAGGCATCCGATGTTCTCCCTGCAGACCATGTTCGGCCAGGGCAAGCAGTTCTACACGCTGCTCGAAGACGCGGCCGTGGCCGGCCACGATGCCGCGCGGGCCCTCCACGAGATGCTCCGCGAGGACGACCGGGTCCCGGCGCTGGACGCCTTCAAGCTGGCCCGCCAGCGCGAGCGCGCGGCGTCCGACAGGATCAGCCAGGAGCTGGTCGACGCGTTCATCACCCCGATCGAGCGCGAGGACATCGAGGCCCTGGGCTCGGCGCTGTACCGGATCCCCAAGCAGGTCGAGAAGTTCGCCGAGCGCTATTCGCTGGCGACCCAGCACCTGGGGCACATCGACTTCGCCCCGCGCGCGGCGATGCTGGAGAAGGCGTCCGAGGTCGTGGTGCAGATGGTCCGCGAACTCCCGCGGATGCGCCTGGACAAGATGAAGGAGCTCAGCGACAAGCTGCGCTCGATCGAGAACGAGGCCGACCGGCTGATGCTCGAGCTGTACCGCGACATCTACTCCGGCAAGCTCGACCACCTGCAGATGTTCCTGCTCAAGGAGTTCTTCGAGATCCTGGAGAAGGCCATCGACCGCTGCCGAGAGGCCGGCGTGGTGGCCTACGAGATCGTGCTCAAGAACTCGTAGGGGATCGCCGCGATGCTCACGCTCGTCATCGTCGTGGTCATCACGGCACTCGTCTTCGAGTACATCAACGGGTTCCACGACACCGCCAACTCGATCGCGACGGTGGTGGCGACCAAGGTGCTGACCCCGCTCCAGGCCGTGGGCCTGGCGGCCGGCATGAACCTGATCGGCGCGCTGGCCGGGACGGCCGTGGCGAAGACCATCGCCTCGGGCCTGATCGACGTCGGTGTCGTCGATGTCGGCGCGCAGCTGATCCTGTGCGCATTGCTCGGCGGCATCGTCTGGAACCTGATCACCTGGTGGCTGGGCCTGCCGTCGTCGTCCTCGCACGCATTGATCGGCGGCCTGGTCGGCGCGGCGCTGGCGGCGGCGGACAACAACCTGGCCGCGATCCTCTGGTCCGAACCGGCCGACCCGGTGTGGCGCAGCGGCGGCGTGCTCTGGAAGGTCATCGTGCCCATGGTCACCTCGCCGGTGCTGGGCTTCATCGCCGGCTTCCTGGTGATGGGGGTGCTGTTCTTCCTGATCTCCATGATGGTCCGCGGCGGCGGCGCGCTGGCGCGGCTGGCGCGGCCGCGCTGGGTCAATGCGTTCTTCGGCAAGATGCAGGTCGTCAGCGCGGCCAGCATGGGTTTCGCGCACGGCATGAACGATGCGCAGAAGACCATGGGCATCATCGCGCTGCTGCTGGTGAGCGCCCAGGCCAACGGCGCACTGGACGTCCTGCCCGGGTGGCTGGCGTTCGTCCATCCGTCGCCGGGCGCGATCACCGATGGCGACATCGACCTGTGGATCAAGATCACCTGTGCGCTGGTGATGGCCGCCGGTACCGCGGCCGGCGGCTGGCGGATCATCAAGACGCTGGGCCACAAGCTGGTGAAGCTGCACCCGATCCACGGCTTCGCCGCGGAGGCCAGCGCGGCCTCGGTGATCACCCTGGCCAGCTCGCTGGGCATCCCGGTGTCGACCACCCACAACATCAGCTCGGCGATCATGGGCGTGGGCACGGCCAAGCGCTTCAGCGCCATCAAGTGGACGATGGTCGAGAAGATGATCTGGGCGTGGATCCTGACGATCCCCGCCGCCGGCGGCATCGCCTACGTCCTGTTCGAGGTGCTCGAGGCTGGCGGCCTGGCCTGACGGGCCGCTTCAGAGCTGGTCGGCACCCTTGGACAGCATCCGCTCCATCTTGTCGCCCAGGCCGCCGATCTCCAGCACCAGGCGGTCCAGCTCCGCGGCGTCCAGCCCCTCGTAGGGGCGGTTTTCGCACAGCTGCAGGTAGGGCTCGCCGTCCAGGTCGCCGATGGCCAGGTAGCCCACGCGGCTTTCCCAGTTGAAGGCCAGGGCGCGGGCCGGCTCCAGCGCGGTGGTGGGCGCCACTGCCGTGCTTGCACGCAGGTAGCCACGGCCGTCGTCGTCCTGCAGTTCCACCAGGAAGATCGACTGGTGGCGGCTGCCCTGGTCGAGCGACAACTCCACGCACAGCACGTACGGCTCCTGCACGGTGACGCGGTAACCGGCGGCGTTGACGTGGCTGCGGACCTGCTCGAAGTTCTGCATGGGACTGGCCTTGCGCGGGGGAGGGCATGGTAACGCAGCCCCCCGGATGGCGAGGTCTGCGAACATGGCGCGATGCCACGCGCCCGCACCGACGCCGAACGCATCCTCGCCGCGGTGCGCGCCATCCCGCGCGGCCGGGTGGCGGGTTACGGCGAGGTCGCCGCGCTCGCCGGCTTGCCCGGGCGCGCGCGCCTGGCCGCCCGCGTGTTGTCCGCCAACGAGGACCCGCGGTTGCCCTGGCACCGCGTGCTCCGCGCGGACGGCCGGATCGCGTTTCCGCGGGACTCGCCGCAGTGGCACGAGCAGGTGCAGCGCCTGCGCGCCGAAGGGGTGGAGGTACGTGACGGCCGCGTGGCGCGCCGGCCGGCAACGCTGGACGCCGAGCTCTGGGGGCCGTGACGCGCCGCCGGTATCATGGCGCCGATGTTCACCAACATTCCCCCCGTCACCAAGGCGCTGCTGATCGCCAACGGCATCGTGTACCTGGCACAGATGCTGCTGGGTCCTGCACTGTTTCCATTCCAGTTGTGGCCACTGGGTGGCGACGGCTACGCGCCGTTCGGGCAGGCGTCGGAGTTCCTGCCCTGGCAGTTGCTCACGTACGGCTTCATGCACGGCAGCCTGCCGCACCTCCTGTTCAACATGCTGGCGCTGCTCATGTTCGGGACGTCGCTCGAGTACACGTGGGGTGACAAGCGGTTCCTGACGTTCTACCTCGTGTGCGTCGCGGGTGCCGGCTTGTGCCAGCTCGTGGTCGCGTCGTGGGCCGTGGCCGAGGGCCATCCGCCCTACGCGACGGTCGGCGCCTCCGGTGGCGTGTTCGGGCTCCTGCTGGCCTACGGGATGCTGTTCCCGCATCGCCGCGTCATGTTGCTGATCCCGCCCATCCCGATGAAGGCGCGCACGCTGGTGATCGTCTATGGCGCGATCGAACTGTTCCTGGGCGTGACCGGAGCGGGGCCAGGGGTGGCGCACTTCGCGCACCTGGGCGGCATGCTGTTCGGGTGGCTGCTGATCCGGTACTGGCGCGGGCAGCCACCGTTCGGACGGCGCGGGCCGCCACGCCCTCGGATCGTGCGGTAGTCACTCTGCGGCTGGAATGGCCGGGTCGTGGTCGAGCAGGTCGCCGGGTCGGCACTCGAGCTCGCGGCAGATCGCCTCGAGCGTGGAGAAACGGATCGCCTTCGCCTTGCCGGTCTTGAGGATCGACAGGTTGGCGACGGTGATGTCGACGCGCGAAGCCAGTTCCGTCAGCGTCATGCGCCGCGCGTGCAGCAGGTCGTCCAGGCGTACGACGATCGCCATCAGACCGTGCCGTCCAGGTCGCTGCGCATGCGCGTGCCCTCGGCGAACACCCGTGCGAGGACGAACAGCAGCAGCACCGCGAGCCATGGCGCAACCGAGAAGTTGAAGTCGATCTCGAGGTCGGGCATGGACGTGGTGGCCGCAGCTGCCACCGACCACATCGCCACGCGCAGGCCCTCGCCAGCCAGGACCCACCAGGCGATGCGCTCGAGCCGCGCCGCGTTCGAGGCAGCGAATGGCTCGCCTGCACGCACCGTGTCGACGATGTCGCGCAACAGCCGCAGGACGCGGTCCACCACCAGTGCGGCCGCGATGCCCAGGAGCATCACCGTGCGCAGGCCCAGGATGATCCCGGCTTCATGGCCCACCGGAAACGGCAGCACCTGGAGCGCGCGCCAGAGGATCGTGCCCGGCACCAGGCTCATCAGGAGCATCAGCGCCACGCCCGCGGCGCACGCCAGGTTCAGGAAGACCAGCACGCTGATCAGGGGCCGTGACCACGCCAACGCCGTCGTCGGAACAGTGGAGGGGAGATTCATGGCGCGCTCCAGGGATATCGTCATTCGATAAATATCATATCGAAAAACAATAAGCAAGAGACCGCCCCCGGCCCATGAAAAAGCCCGGCAGGTGCCGGGCTTTTCCTTTCCAGCTGCCGCAACGGGCGGCAGGCGCGGGTTGTTACCAGATGACGATCTGGTCGTCCCCCGAGCGCACCATCGCATCGCCGGCTTCGCACTCGAACGCAGCGGCGAAGGCCGGCAGGTTCGACGGCGCGCCGATCGCCCGGAAGTTCGCCGGGGCGTGCGAATCGGTGGTCAGCCGCACGTTGAGTTCCTCGTCCGTGAAGTTGCGGCGCCACACCGTCGCCCAGTTCATGAAGAAGCGCTGGTCGCGGGTGAAGCCGTCGATCATCGGGTCGGTCTCGCCTTCGGTCGCCCGCTTCATCGCGTCGTACGCCACGGCCAGGCCGCCCAGGTCGGCGATGTTCTCGCCCAGCGTCAGGCGACCGTTGACGGTCTTGCCCGGCATCGCCTCGTACGCGTTGAACTGGCCGACCAGCTGGTCGGTGAGGCCGGTGAAGCCCTCGGCGTCGGCTTCGCTCCACCAGTTCTCGAAGTTGCCCGACGGACCGAAGCGGCTGCCCTGGTCGTCGTAGCCGTGGATCATCTCGTGGCCGATCACCGCGCCGATGCCGCCGTAGTTGAGCGCCGGATCGGCGTCCGGATCGAAGAACGGCGGCTGCAGGATGGCGGCCGGGAACACGATCTCGTTGGCCAGCGGGTTGTAGTACGCGTTGACCGTCTGCGGGCTCATGCCCCACTCGGTCTTGTCGACCGGCTCGCCGATCTTCGACAGCGCCCACTTGTAGTTGAACTCGTTGGCGGCCATCACGTTCTCGATGTAGCTGTCGCGATCGGTCTCCAGGCCGGACCAGTCGCGCCACTTGTCGGGGTAGCCGATCTTCGGCGTGAACGCGGCCCACTTCTCCATGGCCTTGGCCTTGGTCTCGTCGGTCATCCACTCCAGGCCCTCGATGCGGGTCTTCAGCGCCTCGCTGAGGTTCTCGACCAGCTGTTCCATCTGCTGCTTGGCATCGGGGGAGAACGCGACGTCGACGTAAAGCTGGCCCAGCGCCTCGCCGGCCTGGCCCTCGATGGTGTCGAGCACGCGCTTCCAGCGCTCCTTGATTTCTTCCTGGCCACGCAGGGTCTTGCCGTAGAAGTTGTAGTTCTCCTGGACGAAGGCGTCGCTCAGGAACGGCGAGGCGCCATCGACCGTGTGGAAGCGCAGGTACGACTGCCATTCCTCCACCGGCACTTCGGCCAGCATCTCGCTGACCTCGGCGTGGAAGTCCGGCATCGCCAGCGAGAACATCTCAGGCGCCTGGAGGCCCTGGGATTCGAAGAACGCGGTCCACGGGAAGTTCGGCGAGATCTCGTCGGCATCGGCCGGCGACACCGGGTTGTAGTACAGCGACACGTCGCGCGAGAGTTCCTCGCTCGACTTGGACACGCCGGCCAGGCGGGTCTCGAACGCGATCACGTCCGCGGCGCGCGCGGCGGCCTCCTCGGCCGGGATACCCGAGAGCTCGAGCACCTTGGCGACGTGCTGCTCGTAGGCCTCCAGCTTGTCCGCCTTGTCGGCATCGAAGTAGTAGGACCGGTCGGGCAGGCCCAGGCCGCCCTGCATCGCGTAGGCGATGTTCATCGTGGAGTTCTTGAAATCGGCCTCGGGGCCGAAGCCGAACAGGAAGCCTTCGCCACGCGAGAACGCGTCGCGCAGGTAGCCGGCCACGGCCTCCTGGCTGTCGAGCGCGGCGATGGCATCCAGGCGGCCCTGGATCGGTTCGATGCCTGCGGCGTTGATCGCCTCCTGGTCCATGCCCGTGGCCCACAGGTCGCCGACGATGGCGGTCACGCCGCCGGCGTCGTCCATGGCGGCGGCCTGCTCGGCCAGCTGGCGCTGCACGGCGGTGGACCGCTCGTCCAGCATCTCGAAGGCGCCCCAGGAGGTCCGGTCGCCCGGGATCTCGTTGGCGGCCAGCCACTTGCCGTTGACGTAGCCGGCGAAGTCGGTGCACGCGTCCTTGCTGGTGTCGATCTGGTCGGCCGCCAGGCGGTTGACCGGCGGCAGGGTGCTCTCGTCCAGGGTCAGCGCGGTGTCGGCGTCGGCGGCCGGCGCGGCGGTGTCCGCCGGGGCGGCATCGCGGTCGCAGGCGGCGAGGGCGATGGTCACGGCAAGGGAGAGCAGGAGGATTTTCGGCTTGGTCGCGGTCACTGGCGGCTCCAGGGGCAGGTAGGGACGGGCACGCGAGCGCGGCCCGGATGGCATCGGCCGACACTACACGGGGGGCTATTCCCACGCGGGTGTCGAAGGTCATGGCGCCCTTCATGAACGCAGCCAGGCGCCGCCGATGGCGCCGGGGCCCCATTTACCGTACAGTCCGCCGGGTTCGCGCACGGCTGGTCCGTTTTCCCGGATAGCCCGCCGATGCAGTTCCCCAACGAACTGCAGCAAATCGGCCAATTTCCCCGCACGTCTTTCGTCGCGCAGACACGGTCCGGAACATCCGGGTCGTCAAATCGAATACTCGCGGCGCGGTTCATGGGAACGCTTCGGGTCGATCCGCCAATCGGCGGATTCCTACATCTGGAGCTCCAAATGACGTTTGAGACCCTCGGGCTTTCGCCCGCGCTGCTGCGCGCGCTCGCCTCCAACAACTACACCGTGCCCACGCCGATCCAGGTGCAGGCCATCCCGCTGGCGCTGGCCGGTCGCGACCTGCTGGGCGGCGCCCAGACCGGCACCGGCAAGACGGCGGCCTTCGGCCTGCCGCTGCTGCAGCGCCTGTCGAAGGAAACGCCGGCAAAGGGGCCGCGCAAGCCGCGCGCACTGGTGCTGGTGCCGACCCGCGAGCTCGCCGTGCAGGTCGCCGAGAGCATCAAGACCTACGGCCGCCACCTCAACCTCAACGTGACCACCATCTACGGTGGCGCCGGCATGCAGCCGCAGATCGACAACCTGCGCCGCGGCGTCGACGTGCTGGTCGCCTGCCCGGGCCGCCTGATCGACCACCTGGAGCGCGGCACCGCCAAGCTCGACGCGGTCGAGATGCTGGTGCTCGACGAAGCCGACCGGATGCTCGACATGGGCTTCCTGCCGGCCATCAAGCGCGTCGTGTCGCGCGTGCCGGCCCAGCGCCAGACCATGCTGTTCTCCGCCACGTTCGAGCCGCGCATCCGCGCCCTCGCCATGGAGTTCATGCGCGACCCCGCGCAGGTGCAGGTGGCGGCCAACAACACGATCGCCGAAACCATCACCCACCGTGCCCACCCGGTCGACGGTTCGCGCAAGCGCGACCTGCTGATCG
>CAMPJU010000001.1 GCA_946886995.1 uncultured Lysobacteraceae bacterium | reverse complement strand
CCGGCGAAGCGGGTTACAAGCTCATGGCCTGAGCGCCGCGGCGCCAGCGCAGCACCGCCACGTAGGCGACCGCCAGGGCGGCCACGGTGCCGGCCGCGGCCAGCACCGGCCAGCGCCGGTGCGCGGATGCGGCGGGCAGCACTTCGCGTGCCGCACGATCCACGGTGCGCGCGTCGATCGTCGCAAGGTCATGCGCATAGCCCGCCAGCAATGCGCGCTCGGCGATCACGTTGACCAGGCGGGGCACCCCGCCGGCGTGCGCATGGATGCGGCGCACCGCGCGCGGCGCGAACGGGAAACGCGTGCCGCCCGCGACGCGGTACCGGTGTCGCAGGTAGTCGCCGGTTTCCGCGGCCTCGAGCGGCGTCAGGTGGAAGCGTGCGGTGATGCGCTGCGCGAGCTGGCGCAGGTCCTGCCGTGCCAGCAGGTCGCGCAGTTCCGGCTGTCCGAGCAGCACGACCTGCAGCAGCTTCTGCCGGTCGGTCTCGAGGTTGGTCAGCAGCCGGACCTGCTCGAGCGCGTCGACGGACAGGTCCTGCGCCTCGTCGATGAGCAGCACCACCCGCAGCCCTTCGGCGTGGGCGCGCAGCAGGTACGCATTGAGCGCATCCACCAGTGCCTTGCTGCTGTCGCGGTCCGCGGCCGGCACGGCGATGCCGAGTTCCTCGCACACGGTGCGCAGCAGTTCGACCGGCGACTGCCGGGGGTTGAGCAGCAGGGCCACGCGGGTGTCGGCCGGCAATTGTTCGAGCAGCAGCCGGCTCAGCGTGGTCTTGCCGGTCCCGACCTCCCCCGTGAGCTGCACGAAGCCACCGCCGCCGCCCTGGCCGATGCCGAACAGCAGGTGCGCGAGCGCGTCGCGGTGGCGCTCGCCGAGGAACACGAAGCGTGGATCGGGCGTGATCGAGAAGGGCGCCTCGGCCAGGCCGTAGTGCTCGAGATACATGTCAGTCGACGACCTGCTTGGCTTCCGCGGTGCCCAGGAGCACCGGATGCGCGACGGGCGCCGCGTCCGCGCCGGTCCGCCTGCGCTCCAGCAGAGGGTACGCCACCACCGCCAGCAGCACGATCGCCACGCCCAGGTAGAACCGCGGCGCGAGTTCGTGCTGTTCGCCCAGGAGCACGATCGCCAGCAGGATCGCGTACACCGGTTCCAGGTTGACCGCGAGCTGCGCGGCGAATGCGCTCATGTGGCGCAGCGCGACCAGCGACAGCGCGAACGGCAACAGCGTGCAGCCGAGCGAGAGCAGCAGCAGCCAGGCGATGTCGGTGCCGCCCGGGATGGCCAGCAGGTCGCCCGCGAAGGCGGGGAAGAGCCACGGCATCACCGGCGCGAGCGCGGTCAGTGCGAGGGTGCCGGCGCCGAGCTCGAGTGCGGTCACGGTCAGCGGGTCGCCATGCTCGACCAGGCGCTTGTTGAGCGCGCCGAACACGCCGACCAGCAGCGCCGACAGCGCACCCACGACGATGCCGATGCGCATCGCGTCGGGCACGCCGCCGACCACCAGCGCGACGCCGGGCAGCACCGCCACGCCGAGGGCCAGGTCGCGGCGGTTGAACCGGGTGCCGGCCAGCCAGGGCTCCAGCAGGGCGGTGAACACGCTGGCCAGCGCGATGCAGGTCGCCGCCACCGAGGCATTGGCGAGCTTGATCGCGCCGTAGAAGGTCAGCCAGTGCAGCGCGACCAGCACGCCGATGCCGGCATAGGACCACGCCAGCCGGGCGGGCATCGCCCGCAGCCCGCGCCACACCCGCGGGACCAGCGCGAGCGCGGCCACGACCAGCAGCATGCGCCACCACACCAGCGGCAGCGCGGGCAGGGTGATCAGCTTGCCGAGGATGGCCGTGAAGCCCCAGAGCACCACGCAGAAGTGGATCTGGAGGAACGCCTTGCGGTGGTGGGGAGGCGGCGCGGGCATGACACAGTGTTGTCCGAAACCGGCGCGTTTTGACACCCGGATTGCCCGACAATGGGCGACCTCCCCGCCGGCCCCACCCGATGCCTTCGTCCGACTCGACACCCGCCGCCCACGCCGTCGCGCCGGCCGCGGCCGTCGACTGGCTCACGCCCACCGAGCTCGGCCTGCTCGGTGCGATCTGGGGCGCCTCCTTCATGTTCCAGCGCATCGCCGCGCCCGAGTTCGGCGCGATGGCGCTGGCGGAGTTGCGGCTGGCGTTCGGGGCGCTGGTGCTGCTGCCGTTCCTGTTGCGCGAGCGACGCCGGTTCCCGGCCGCGCGCTGGCCGATGCTCGCGCTGATCGGCGCGATCAACTCCGCGGTGCCGTTCGCGCTGTTCGCCTGGGCGTCGCAGTACGCCCCCGCCGGCATCGTGGCGATCACCAACGCGATGGCGGTGCTGTTCACCGCGCTGGTCGGCTTCCTGTTCTTCCACGAGGCGATCGGCTGGCGCCGCGGTGCGGCGTTGCTGGCGGGGTTCGCGGGCGTGGTCGTGCTGGCCAGCGGCAAGGCCGCCGGCGCGAGCCTGGGCTGGGCGGTGGTCGCCGGCTGCGGCGCCGCGTTCCTGTACGGCGTCGGCGTGCACCTGCTCAAGCGCCACCTGGCGGGCCTGCCGCCGGCGGCCGTCGCCGCCGCGACGCTCGGCACGGCAACGCTGCTGCTGGCACCCTTTGCGCTGGCGCAGTGGCCGTCGGCGCCGGTGTCCGGCGGTGCGTGGTTTTCGGCGGTGATGCTCGGCGTGGTCTGCACCGGCGTGGCCTACGCGCTCTACTACCGGCTGGTGCAGCGCGTCGGACCTGGTCGCGCGGTGTCGGTCACCTACCTGGTGCCGCTGTTCGCGGTGGCGTGGGCCTGGTGGCTGCTGGACGAGCCGTTGACGCTGAAGATGGCGGTGGCCGGGCTGCTGATCCTGGGGAGCGTGGCGGTCAGCCAGCGCTCCCCGAAATGACCGCGGCTTGCCCCGCGCCTACATGACCGGTTCGTCGAGCATCAGCTGGCGGACGTAGCGGACGGGCGGCGAGCCGTACGACAGCACCTCGTCGTGGTACGCCTTCAGGTCGAACTTGTCGCCCAGCTTCGCCTGCACTTCGTTGCGCAGGTCCATGTGCTCGCTGTAGCCGACGAAGTAGGTCGGCAGCTGCGCGGAGGTCAGCTGCGCGCGCACCCACTTGCCGGCCGCCTCGCGCTCCTGCTGGAAGGTGGTGACGGTCATCAGCTCCATCGCCTGCTCGCGGGTCATGCCGTCGACGTGGATCGCCTGGTCCAGGATCGCGTTGGCCATCGCGCGCAGCGCCCACTTGCGCTGGATCAGCTGCATCAGCGGGTCGTTGTCCATGTACCCGGCGTCGGCCATCACCCGCTCGGCGTACATGCCCCAGCCCTCGATGAACGGGCCCGAGCCGAGCACGGCGCGGAGTGTCGAGGGGTACTGGTTGGAGTGCCACAGCTGCAGGTAGTGGCCGGGCATCGCCTCGTGGATGCTCAGCTCGTGGATCGAGCGGGTGTTGTACTCGCGCAGGAACGAGTCGACCTGCTCCTGCGTCCAGTCCTCGGGGATCGGCGAGACGGCGTAGAAGGTCGCCAGGTCGCTTTCCAGCGGGCCGGGCGAGTCGCAGTACGCAACGGCCACGCCGCGCTGGAACTCCGGCATCAGGATGATCTCGACCGGCGTGTCCGGGACGGTGACCAGGTCCTGCTCGCGTACGAAGTCCGTCGCTTCCACGGTCGATGCCTTCGCGACGGCCACCACGTCCCCGCGGTCCGGGCGATCGGCGTAGGCGAGTTCGAGCGCTGCCTCGATGACCGCCTGCTGCTGCGCGTCGGAGGGGGCGTCGGGCATCTCCGCCGGCGCGTCTTCGCGGCCTTCGAGGACACCGCGCGCGATGGCGTACATCTCCGCGCGCGTCTCCTCGATGGCAGCCTCGGCGCGCGTGCGGATCTCCTGGCGCGACAGCGGGGAGTCGAGCGCGAACGCCAGCTTCTGGTCGTACAGGTCGGCGCCGATCCGGAAGTCGCCGGCGGCATTGGGCACCAGCTCCTCGTCGAGCCAGACCTGGTGCTCGGCCACCGCCTCGCGCAGGCCCGCCACGGCGGCGTCGAGCCGCGCGCGGCCCGCGTCGTCGAGCTCGCCGGCGTGCGGCATCACCAGCCCGTCGACGATCGACAGGATGCCGGCGTTCTGGCGGGCGACGGTCTCTGCGTGGATCTTCGGCACCCGCGCCGGGTCCAGGTTGGCGCGCATCTGCGCGAACAGCGCGGGGATGGCTTCCATGCGCGCGGTCGCGGAAGCCAGCCGCTCGGGCAGCGGCGCGAACTCGCGCGCCATCAGGCCGTAGATCGCGCCGCCGGCCAGCTGGCCGTACAGCTGCGGGTCCCAGGCCCAGGACTCCAGCGTCTCGATGCTCCAGATGTCGTACTGCAACTGGTTGCGCAGCAGCTTCGCGTCGACCTGGTTGGCGCGCGACAGCTGGTCGTGGTCGATCGCGTCGAGGGCGACCAGCATCGTCCGGGCGAAGTCGGTGAAGGCCCGCCGTCCGTCGGCACCCAGGTCGCCGACGCGGTCGTCGAAACGGTGGTCGCCGACCTGGGTCGCGTACACCGGCTGCAGGCGCATCGCGCCATCCAGCCAGCGCTCGGACAGGCTGGCGAAGGCGGCATCGGCCTCGGACGGCTCTGCCTGTTCGGCCGCGTCGGCGCCGGCGGGTGGCGTGGGCGATTCACCGCCGCACGCGGCGAGCATGGCGGCGAGCAGGGCGGTGGCGAGCAGACGCTGGCGCATGGCGAGGGTTCCCCTGGTGGAAACCCGCAGCATAGCGATCCGCCGGGATTGCCGGCGTGCCACAAGTCATGCCCGGCCCGCGCTCAGGCGGAGATGTGCCCGCCGCCGTTGACGTGGATGATCTGCCCGGTCACGTAGCTGCCGTCGTCGCTGGCCAGGTAGACGTACGCCGGCGCGACCTCGGCCGGTTGCCCGGGCCGGCCCATCAACGTCGTGGAGCCGAACGTCGCCACCTTCTTCCGGTCGAAGCTGGCGGGGATCAGCGGCGTCCAGATCGGCCCCGGCGCGACCGCGTTCACCCGGATGCCGCGCTTGGCCAGCAACGTCGCCAGCGAGAAGGTCAGCGACTGGATCGCGCCCTTGGTGGAGGCGTAGTCGATCAGCGTCTCGTGCCCGCGGGTGCCGGTGATCGAACCGGTGTTGACGATGCAGCCGCCATCCTCCAGGTGGTCCGCGGCGGCGCTGCACAGGTACATGTACGAGAAGACGTTGGTCTCGAAGGTGGTGCGGATCTGCGCGGGCGTCAGTTCCTCCGGCGCTTCCACCGGGAACTGCATCGCGTGGTTGTTGACCAGCACGTCCAGGCCGCCGAGCGTGCGCACGACGCGGTCGACGACCTTCCTGCAGTGCGCCTCCTTCTTCAGGTCGCCCTTGACCAGCAGGCACCGCCGGTCCTCGGCCTCGACCAGGCGCCGGGTCTCCTCGGCATCCTGGTCCTCGGACAGGTAGGCGATGGCCACGTCCGCGCCTTCGCGCGCGAAGTGCACGGCCACCGCGCGACCGATGCCGCTGTCGCCGCCGGTGACCAGCGCCACCTTTCCGTCGAGCTTGCCGCTGCCGGCATAGTCGTCGCGGATCGTCACCGGTTCCGGATGCATCTTCGATTGCCTTCCGGGCTGCTTCGACTGGTGCTGGGGCGGATTGATGCGCTTGGACTTCTTCGCGGCCATGCGGGCACTCCGGGCGGGGGAGGGAGCGCAGTCTGGCGGCGCGGGCGCCAATGCCCGGTGAGGGCGAGGGTCAGGCGAGCCAGTGGGCCGCCGGTTGCGCACGGCCGAACAGCCAGCCCTGGCCGAATTCGCAGCCCATCGCCACCAGCACGTTGCGCTGTGCCTCGGTCTCCACGCCCTCCGCGACGACCTCCATGTCCAGTGCGCGCCCGAGGGCGAGGACCGCTTCGATCACGGCGAAGCTCCGCGGACGTGCGTCGCCGGTTTCGAACGGTGCGACGAAGCTGCGGTCGATCTTCATCATGCACAGCTGGAACCGGTGGACGTGTCCCAGCGAAGAGTGCCCGGTGCCGAAGTCGTCCAGGGCCGCGTCCACGCCCGCCGCGTGCAGGCTGCGCAGGACTTCCTGGACGGTCGCGGGATCGGCGAGCAGGGCGCCCTCCGTGACCTCGACCCGCAGCCGCCGCCGGGGGAACGCGGTGTCGTCGAGCAACGCCAGCAGCGACCGGTCGAAGCTGTCTTCCTGCAGCATCCTTGGCGACACGTTGATCGTCAGGTAGCGCCCGTCCCCGGCCAGCTTCCGGCCGCATTCGAGCGCGAGCCGGAACATGCGCCAGTCGATCGCCGCGGCCAGCCCGGTGTCCTCGGCCACGCCCATGAAGTCGCCCGGCGCCAGCAGCCCGCGATCCGGGTGCCTCCAGCGCAGCAGCGCCTCGTAGCCGGTGACGTCGCCATCGGCCAGCCGCACGATCGGCTGGAAGTGGGGTTCGAACTCGTCCCGCGCCAGCGAGGCGCGCAGGTCCTGCTCCAGCTCGAACACCGACATCGCGCTGCGCTGCATCGCATCGTCGAACAGGACATGGCGGTTCCGGCCGGCACCCTTGGCGCGATACAGCGCGAGGTCGGCGTCATGCAGGACCTGGTCGGTCGAGCGGTAGCGCGCGTCCACGATCGCCACGCCGATGCTCGCCGAGACCTTCAGGCCGCGCGAATCGAGCGGCATCGGCTCCTCCAGCGACTCGAGGAAGCGGCGCGCCACCTTGGTCGCGGTTTCCGGCATGCGCGCATCCTCGAGCATCACCGCGAACTCGTCGCCCGCGAGGCGGGCGACGACGTCCGGATGGCGCACGCAGGCGGACAGGCGCCTGGCGACTTCCTGCAGGACCTCGTCGCCCGAGCGGTGGCCCAGGCTGTCGTTGATCACCTTGAAGCGGTCGACATCGACATACAGCAGGCCGAACTTGTGCTCCGGGTCGCGCTGCAACCGTGCCAGGCCCCGTTCGATCCGGTCGCGCAGGTAGATCCGGTTGGGCAACCCGGTCAGGGCGTCGTGCATGACCTGGTGCTGCAGTTGCGCCTCGACCTGCTCGCGCACCGCGATCTGTTCACGCAGCTCGGCGGTGCGTGCCTCCACGCGGGCTTCCAGTTCGGCGTTCGCCTTGCGCAGCAACTCGGCGGCGCGCTGGCGTTCCAGGCTGTTGGCCACCTGGTAGGACACGAACGTGAGCAGTTCGACGTCGCCCGCGGTGTACGCGCGGCCCTGTTCGTAGGTCTGCACGGCGATCACGCCGATCGCGCCATCCGCGCCGTAGAGCGGGACGCCGAGCCAGGCAACGGTTTCCCGGATCATCCGCCCGGCCATCACTTCGCCGCTGTCCTCCAGCTGCCGGGCCCGCGCCTCGTCGACCAGTTGCGCGCGCCCCGTGCGCAGGACGAGCTCGGTGAGCCCGCGGCCGTCGCGCCGCGGTTGCCAGTCGTGGTCGTGGCGGTCGACGACGTAGGGGAAGGACACCGTCTGGCCATCGTCGTCGACCAGCGCGATGTAGAAGTTCCGGGCATCGAGCAGCTGGCCGACGGTGGCGTGCACGTGCGCGAAGAACTGCCCGGTGTCCTCGACCGTGCCGGCGAGCGCCGCAATCCGGTACAGCGCCGCCTGCAGTTGCTCGCCGCGCTGGCGTTCGGCGACCTGGCGGCGCAACGCCTCGTTCGCGACCTCGAGCTGGTGCGTGCGTTCCTCGACGTGCCGCTCCAGTTCCGCGCGACCTTCCTTGCGCTCCAGCGCCGTCAGGATGTGCTCGGCGACGAAGGCCAGCAGCGAGCGCTCGTCGCCCGTGTAGAAGCGCCCCTCCAGGTAGCTCTGCACGACGACGATACCGTGGACCTGCCCCTCGCGGATCATCGGCACGCCCAGCCAGTCCGTGCTGTCGGCGCCGATCAGCTTCAACGGGCCGGACACCTGGTCCTTGAGCTCCGCGGGCGTGCCCATCAACGGCTTTTTCTGCCGGATGAGGTACCAGCTCAGCCCTTCCTCGATGCGCGCGAGCGGGATGACCTGGTCCGGGCGCGGCGTCACCTCCTTGTCGACCGCGTCCGCGAAGTACAGGAAGCGCAGGCTGTCGCTGGCCTGGTCGTACAGGGCGATGTAGAAGTTCTCGGCGTACATCAGGTCCGAGACGATCCGGTGCAGCCCGCGGAGCATGTCCGGCATGTCGAGGTCGGAGCCCGCCATGTCGGCGATCGCGTAGAGCGCGCGCTGGAGTTTCTCGGCGTCCTCGAGCCGGGCGACGGCCGCGCGGAGCTGTTCGAGGGTAGGGCCGGCGCCGGCGTCCCCGCCCGTCACGATGCCCTCCTCAGTCCTCGTCGTCCTGCTCGAACTCGACCAGCACGTCCAGGTCGAAGGCCAGCGCCTCCGCCGCCTCGCGCACCTTCCGCGCGGTGGAGCCGTTGGGCGCCTCCACCTCGATGCCGTGCATGTCCGGGCCCTGCACGTCGCTCATGCCGGCCGAACTCGAGTCCGCATCGTCCATGTGCGGCATCAGGTCGGAGATCTCCTCGACGTGCTCGATGCCTTCCAGGCTCTGCAGCAGGTTCATGAAGGTGCGCGCGTCGTCCTCGCTGCCGGTGACGCGCAATCGCATGGTGGGCATTGGTTGTCCTCCGCTTGTCCTGCCCGCAGGCTAGGCACGCACCGGCCAATGCGGCGTGACGGCGGAGGATGCGGTGCAACGCGGCTTCAGCCTTGCGCGGCGGGCGCCTCGCGCACCGGCACCGGCACGTTGCAGAGGTCGATGTGGCCGGCCGGCCGCAGGTACCAGTCGTCACGCCGGTTGCGGCGCGATTCGACCAGTTCCGTGAACAGCGGCGTGTCTGTACGCAGCACCTGCAGGTCGCTGCGATCGGCGGGCGGGACCTCCGACGCGAGCCGCACGCTGCGGATCGGCACGTAGTCGGCGGGATCCTCCTGGAACCCGAGCGGGCCGGTGCCGCGGGGCAGGGCGGACAGCCGTTCGATGCCGTGGACGACGCGCCCGACCAGGGTGATGTTGCGGTCGAGCTGGCGGGGCGACTGGCCGGTGACGACGTACAACTCGGTGCCGTTGCTCGAGTCGGCGGCCATGCCGCGGCCGGCGCCGAGCGCGCCATAGCAGTGCGCCAGCCACGCGCGTCCTTCCGCCGGATCGCGCGCCGCCGGGAAGCCTGCGCTGAACCCGACCTGCGGCGCCCAGCCGTCGACGTCCGGCAGCACGGTGAAGGGCACGCCGGCCGCGGGGCGGTCGAACTCCGCGGGCAGGCTGGCCTTCGCTTCGCCGATCGGCTTGCGCGCGCCTTCGTCCTCCGTCGGGTCGCCGAACTGCACGACGAAGTTGTCGTGCGACCGGTAGATGTCCAGGCCGTCCCAGTAATGGCCGCGGGCGAGCGTGCGGATGTTGGCGACGTGTTCCGGCGCGAACGCGGGCGCCAGTTCGATCACCACGCGGCCGCTGTCGAGTTCCAGGTACAGCGTGTCCGCCGGGTCGAGTGCGCGCCAGTCCGACGGCCGGGAGTCATCCAGGATCTGCTGCATCGTCCGCGCCGTGGCGGGCGTCGTGGCCGGCGGCTGCGCCGTCGTCGTGCAGGCGGCGAGCAGGAGCAGCGGGAGCGCGATCGCCGTCGCGGTCGGATGCAGGCGTGCCATGGCGCAACTCCATTGTCGGATTCGACTCCGATTCTGGATGAATGCGGCGCGTGCCGCCAACCGCGATCAGTCGTCCTTGTCGCGGCCGGATCCGGACTTCTTGCCGCCGCCGTCCTGCTTGTTGACGGTCGCCCAGGCGATGCGCTCGGCATCTTCCTGCGAGCGGCCTTCCTTCTTTTCGCTCTTCTCGATGTGTTCGGCCTGGCGCTTCTGCTTGTCGGTGTAGCTGGACTTGTCTCCTCGGCTCATCGGGCGTCTCCTGCGCCAGGTGGGGGGTGGCGCGGGGCCAGTGGTAGCAGGGCCCCCGTGGACGGGCCGGCAAAGCGGCGCCGCGGTGACTAATGGCAGGGGCGCTATACATGACTCGATACTAGTATCGCCACATGGGCGATCCGGACCTCCAGTTGCGCAAGTTCCAGAAAGAGCTCTCGGCGGGCACCGTCTCGCTGGCATTGCTGGCCGTGCTGGGGGCCAGCGACGAGCCGATGTACGGCTACCTGATCGCCAAGCGCCTGGAGCGCGAAGGCGGCGGGGTGCTCGCGGGCAAGCAGAGCGCGCTGTACCCCGTGCTGCGCAACCTGGAGGGCGCCGGGTTGCTGGAGAGCCACCTGGCGCCTTCCGACAGCGGCCCGCCGCGCCGCTACTACCGCATCACCGCCGCGGGCCGCGCGGCGCTGGCCGAATGGGCCGGTGCCTGGCGCGCCACCCGCGATTCCGTCGATTCCGTCCTCGAAGGGGTTCCCTCATGACTGCCACGCTGCCGCGGACCATTCCCGAATACCTGGAGCAGTTGCGCGCCGCGCTCGCCGGCGCGGACCCGGCGCTGGTCCAGGACGCGCTTTACGACGCGGAGGAATACCTGCGTTCCGAACTGGCGGAGCAGGCCGGCCGGTCGGAGGCGGAGGTCATCGCTTCGGTCGCTTCGAGCTACGGCGCGCCGGAGGAAGTCGCGGACATCTACCGCGACACGGAGGTGCGCGTGCAGACGGCGCTGCGCGCCCCGGCCACGCCCGAGCGCCGCTCGGTCCTGGGCGCGTTCTTCGGCGTCGCCGCGGAGCCGCGCACGTACGCGGCCCTGTTCTACATGCTGCTGTCGCTCGCGACCGGCATCTTCTACTTCACCTGGGTGGTGGCGGGGCTGTCGCTCAGCGTCGGGTTCGCGGCACTGATCATCGGCATCCCGTTCCTGGTCCTGTTCTTCGGCTCGGTGCGCGTCCTGTCACTGGTCGAGGGCCGGATCGTGGAAGTGATGCTGGGCGAGCGCATGCCGCGCCGGCCCGTGTACGGCTCCCGCGACAAGCCGCTGCTGCAGCGCATCGGCGACATGTTCCTGGATCCGCGCAGCTGGTCGACGCTGCTGTACATGCTGCTGATGCTGCCGCTGGGCGTGGCCTACTTCATCGTTGCGGTCACCGGGCTGAGCGTCTCGCTGTCCTGCATGGCGGCGCCGGTGGCGCTCCTGCTGGGCTTCGACCAGTACATCGTGTTCGACTTCGGCGCGGGCGACGTGTCCCCGCTGCCGTGGGCCGGGCCGCTGGTGTTCCTGGGGGGCGTGCTGGTCCTGTTCGCCACGCTCCATGTCGCGCGCGGCGTGGCCTACCTGCACGGCCAGCTGGCCAAGCACCTGCTGGTCAAGGCGGCGCCTCCAGCGCCGTCGACTGCCCCCGCAGTGCCGGCGACAGCCAGCAGTGCGAGCCCAGCCCGGTAAAGCCGAGGGCATCGAAGCGCCGGCGGTAGAACGCGGCGGGCCGGTTGCGGAACCCGTGTTCGTCGCCTTCGGCGCGGTCCTCGCGGGTGAAGGTTTCCAGGAACGCGATCCCGCCGCAGAGTTCCGCCAGCCCGGGCAGCCCGCGGTCCAGTTCGCGCGCGTCGAGATAGTGCAGGACGTCGCTGCAGACCAGCAGGTCCACGGGCGGGCAGGGGCGCAGCTGCGCGAAGTCGCCGAAGCGCGCCAGGTGCAGGTTGCGCCGCGGTCCGAACCGGGAGACGGCGTACTCGCTTGAATCGAACCCCAGGTACTTCGCCTGCGGCCGGAGTTTCAGCAGCGGCGCGCGCCAGGCGCCTTCGCCGCAGCCGATGTCCAGCACCGTGCGCAGCGGGCGCTCGAGGTGGTACTCGGCTGTGGCCACGGCAAGCGCCACCTTGCGCGCGAGCCTGCGCGCGCCGCCGATGCCACCCTCGCGGTACCAGCGGTCGAAGTACGCGCGGTCGTATCGCTTGGCCATCGTGGCATCCTAGCCTGCGCCCATCGGAGTCGAACGCATGCAGGCCTATCTCTGGACCAAGACCGCGCACCTGGTGTTCGTGTTCGCCTGGGTGGCGGCCGGGTTCTACCTGCCGCGCCTGCTGGTCAACCTGGCCGAGGCCGGCGACGAACCCGCGGTGCGCGCGCGGCTGGTGCTGATGGGACGGCGGCTTTACCGCTTCGGCCACGTGATGTTCGGGCTCGCCCTGGCCGCGGGCCTGGTGTTGTGGTTCGGGTTCGGCATCGTCGGCGGGTGGCTGCACGCCAAGCTGCTGCTGGTCGCGCTGCTGCTGGCGCACTTCGTCGTGGCCGGGCGCTGGCTGAAGGGCGTCGATGCCGGTCGCGCCCTGCCGTCGGCGCGGGCGCTGCGCCTGTTCAACGAGTTGCCGGTGCTGTTGCTGGTCGGGATCGTCTACCTGGTGCTGGCCAAGCCGTTCTAGCGGTCGTCCGCCGCGGGCGCGAGCATGTCGCGCCGCGGCAGTGCGACCGGCACGCCGTCGTCGTTGCACAGGCCCGCGTCGCACAGCGGCGTGCGCAGCCGCGGCATCGCCTGCAGCATCACGTGGAAGAGCGCGTTCTGCTCCAGGCTGCCGCGTACCGCCGCGCTGCCCGGCCCGCGCGCCCAGACGCCGACGTCGTCGCCGCCGTGGGTTTCCGATTCCAGCGGCACCATCGCTTCCTGCAGGTAGTCCGGCGCGGTCGTGTCGACTGCGGTCAGGTCGGGACGTCCGGGTCCGGCGTGGCCCGGTCCGTTGGCGTAGGACAGCGTGGTGTACGGGCGGCCCGCCGTATCGAGCGACGGCGTCGACGCGTCGTCGTCCGCGGGTTCGCGCACCAGGCCGAGGATGGGGTTGCCGCGCACGGGATAGCCGACGAAGTTCAACGTATGCGAGTGGTCGGCGGTGACGATCACCAGGGTGTCGTCGACGGAGGTCATGTCGGCCGCGACCTGGACCGCGTCGGCCATCGCGATGGTGTCGGTGAGCGCCCGGAACGCGTTGCCGCCGTGGTGCGCGTGGTCGATGCGCCCGCCCTCGACCAGCAGCACGTACCCATCGGGATCGCGCTGCAGGCGGGTGATCGCCGCGCGGGTCATCTCCGCCAGGCTCGGTTCGCCCGCGGCATCGCCGGCGCGATCGTGTTCGAACTGCATGTCCCACGGCTGGAACAGGCCGAGCAACGGGCCGTCCAGGGGCGCCGCGGCCAGCTGCGCTGCATTCCAGGCGTAGCTGCCGTCGGGATTCCGGCGCCGCCATTCGGCCACGAGGTCCGTGCCGTCCTCGCGGTAACCGTTGCGGTCGGGATATTCCGGATCCGCCTGGCCGGTCGGCAGGAAGAACGCACGACCGCCGCCGAGCAGCACGTCGGGACCGCCATCGGGCGCGTGGACCAGTTGCGTGGCGATGTCGACGCAGGCGTCGGCGCGTGCCCCGGCGGGCATGCGGCTGTCGGCTTCCCAGCCGCGATCGGCGACGTGGGCGAACGTGGCGGCGGGGGTGGCATGCGTGACCCGCGTGGTGGTGACCAAGCCGGTGGCGAGGCCCTGGCTGGCGGCGAGTTCCCACAGCGTCAGCAGCGGTGCCGCGCGGCCCGCGGCGCAATCGCCCGACGGCGCGGAGGGCCCGACCGACACATGGCCGGCGCGCGTTTTCACGCCGGTCGCCATCGCGGTCATGGTCCCGGCCGAATCCGGGGTCTGCGAGTCTGTGTTGTAGGTGCGGCTGAGCGCGGTCGCCGGGAAGTGCTCCCAGCTCAGCCGGTGCGCCTCGCCCGGGTTCCCGGCGCGCTGGCCCGCGAGGATCCGTGCGGCGGCGACCGTCGGCAGGCTCATCCCGTCGCCGACGAACAGGATCACGTTGCGCGCGCCCCCGGCCATGGCCCCGCGCCCGGCCGCCTGCGCGGCGCCATCGCGGAACCACCATGCGGCTGTCTCGCCGGACGGACGCGCGATCGCCGGCACGTCGACGTGCAGCGCGGCGGATTGCGCCGTTCCGCCCACGCCGTCGGCCGCGTCCACCGGCGGCGGCGTGCTCGCGCAGGCGGCGAGCGATGCGGCGAGGGTGGCGGACAGGACGGTGCGCGGGACGAGGCGTGGCATGCATGGCTCCATGGCTGGAATGCGCCCATTATGCGTGGCGTCGATGGCACGCCGGCGTTCCACCATCGTCATCGCCGGCCGCGTGGGCGTCGGCTATCGTCGTCGGCCTTTCTGGGAGATTCCGCATGCGCCTGGTCCGGGCCTGGTTGCGCGTTCCGTTCTGGCAGCGGGTGCTCGCCGGCTTCGTGCTGGGTGCGCTCGCGGGTTGGCTCGCCGGTCCCGCGGCGGAAGCCTGGTTCGGGCCGCTGGGGACGGTGTACGTCACGTTGATCCGCATGATCGCGGTGCCGCTGGTCTTCTTCGCGGTCATCAACGCGGTTGCGTCGCTGCACGGGCAGGAGTCGGTGGCCGCGCTCGGCGGACGCACCTTCGCGTGGTTCGCGGCGACCGCGGCGCTGGCGGTCGGCATGGGCCTTGCCGTCGCGTTGCTGCTGCAACCGGGTGCGGGCGCGAGCGGGCTGGTGGTCGCGCCGGACTACGTCGTGCGCGAGGTGCCTTCGCCGGTGCAGGTGCTGCTCGACATCGTGCCGTCCAACCCGTTCCAGGCGCTGGCGGAAGGCAGGATCCTGCAGGTCATCGTGTTCGCCGGCCTGGTCGGGTTCGCACTGGTGAAGCTCGGCGAGCGCACGGCGCAGCTGCGGCGCCTGGCGGGCGAGGCCAGCGACACGATGATCCAGGTCACGCGCTTCGTGCTGGAGATGACGCCGCTGGGGACCTTCGGACTGATCGCGGCGCTGGTGGGCACCTACGGGTTCGAACGGCTGTTGCCGCTGGGCGACTACGTGTTCGCGCTGTACCTGGCGTGTGCGCTGCACATCGTGGTCACCTACGCGGGGTTGCTGGCGCTGCACGGGCTGAACCCGCTGCGCTTCTTCCGCGGGGCCGCGCCGGGCATGCAGGTGGCGTTCGCGACCTCGTCGTCCTTCGCCGCGATGCCGGTCGCGCTGCGCTCGGTGACCCACAACCTGGGCGTGGACCGCGACTACGCGGCGTTCGCGGTGCCGCTGGGCGCGAGCATCAAGATGGATGGCTGCGGCGCGATCTACCCGGCGCTCACGGCGGTGTTCGTCGCGCAGTACTTCGGCATCGTGCTGGAGCCCGCGCAGTACCTGGTGATCCTGGTGGCGTCGGTGCTGGGCAGCTTCGGGACCGCGGGCGTGCCCGGCACCGCGATCGTGATGGTGACCCTGGTGCTGAGCGCGGCGGGCCTGCCGCTGGAGGGCATCGGCTTCGTGGTGGCGATCGACCGGGTGCTGGACATGATGCGCACCATGACCAACGTCACCGGACAGATGCTGGTGCCGGTGCTGGTCGCCAAGGAGACCGGACTGCTCGATCGCGAGGCGTACGAGGCGGCGTCGAGCAACGTCGGCATCGCCGAGGGCGAAGCCGCCGAGTCCTGAGCGGCGCTGTTCCTACAGCGACGGCGTTGCGCGGGGGCGGGCGAGGCGGGCGCCGGCGAGGGCGACCGGCACGGGCAGCGCGAGCCCGAGCACCGTCATCCACAGCGGGTGCGGGAACGACAGCACCATCATCACCACACCTGCGACCACGGCCAGCGCCACGGTCACCGCGGCCGCGCGCGGGTGGGCGACGGACACCTTCGCCGCGACCCAGCCGCCCGCGAACGCGCCGAGCACCCAGGCCACCACCACCAGCGCCAGGGCGCCGAGCGGCATCTGCGCCATCGCGCTGGCCAGTCCCTCCGGATCGCGCATGTCGATGCCCTCGGGCGGCGGGAACAGCTGCGCGCCGAGCAACTCGACCAGCATGATCACCACGAACATCGTGGCCAGTCCGGCCACCACCCCCAGCACCGTGCGTCCCATGGTTCGCGCCTCCCCGACGTTGGTGCCCAGCATAATCAGATTCCTCCCATCAGAGCCCGCCCCGGACAAGGAACGCCGCCATGCCCGACCAGCGCCAGCGCGACCTGACCATGCGCTTCCTCGCCGAGCCGACCGACGTCAACTTCGGCGGCAAGGTGCACGGCGGGGCAGTGATGAAGTGGATCGACCAGGCCGCCTACGCCGCCGCCGTCGGCTGGTGCGGCACCTATGCGGTCACGGTCGCGGTGGGGGGGATCCGCTTCATGGCGCCCGTGCACATCGGCGACCTGGTCGCGGTGCACGCCCAGCTGGTGCGCACGGGCACGACCAGCATGCATTTCTCGGTGGACGTGACCGCCGGCAGCCCGATGGACGCCGGCGCGCCGCGGCGGCTGTGCACGCACTGCATGATCGTGTTCGTCGCGATGGACGAGGCGTCGGGCAGCCCGGTCACGGTCCCGGCGTGGACGCCCGCCAGCGAGGCCGACCGGCGGCTGGCGGACTACGCGGGCAAGGTGATGGAACTGGGCAAGGGCATCGAGGAGACGATCGCCCGCGCGCTTGCGCAGTGATCCTCCGTCCGGCGTCGCGGCTCAGAGCGCGACGCGGCGTGCCTGCATGAACCGGGTGCCCCAGTACCCCTCGTCGAGGCTGGACACCATGACGTCCTTGCCGCGACTGGGCGCGTGCACGAACTTGCCTTCGCCGATGTAGATGCCGACGTGGTCGACACGGCCACGGCGCCCGAAGAACACCAGGTCGCCGGCCGCCATCGCCGCGCGACCGGCCACGACCTCGCCGGTGCGCGCCTGGTCGCGCGAGATGCGCGGCAGGTCGATGCCCAGCGCGGTGCGGTAGACGTATCCCACCAGGCCGCTGCAGTCGAAGCCGCGATCCGGCGAGGTGCCACCCCAGCGGTACGGCGTGCCCAGCAGGTCGAACGCGCGGCGCAGCAGGCCCTGCATGGCGCCACCGGCCGGGGACGGCGCGGTCGCGGCGACGGCACCGGCGCCGGCCTGGACCGGCAGCAGGCGGTTGACCGCACCCGCCATCACCAGGCCGCGGTCCGGGACCGTCGGATGCTCGAACGCTGCGGTTGGCGGCGCGATCGCGGCGAGTGCCGCGGCCTCCTGGTCGGACACCGGCGGGGCGGCCACTGCCGGGGCAGCAGCCAGCGCGATGGCGCACGCGCAGGCGAACAATGCTGTCTTCACGTAGGGATCACCCGGTCGGGAAGCGGGCGATGGTGCACGAGCCGCAAGGGCCGGGCAACCCGGCGCGGCGGGGCCTATTCAGCCAGGACCCGCCGGGCACCGCTGTAGTGGTCGCGCCAGTACGGACCGTCCAGCCGGTCCAGCCGGACGGTGCCGCCGGTACTGGGGGCGTGCACGAAGCGGCCCTCGCCGACATAGATGCCCACGTGGCTGACCTGGCCTCCGGCGCCGAAGAACACGAGGTCCGCGGGTGCCAGCCGATCGGTCGCGATGCGCGGTCCCTGGTATTCGGACAGCGCCCGGGACGTGCGCGGCAGCCGCAGGTCCAGCATGTCGCGGTAGACGTAGTTGACCAGGCCGCTGCAGTCGAAGCCGCCCTCCGGCGAGTTGCCGCCGTAGACGTACGGGGTGCCGACCAGGCTGATGGCGCGCATCAGCACCGCGTTCGCGCCAGCCGGATTGGCGGGCCGGACATCCGTCCAGCGACCCGCGTCGTGGGTGGGGACCGGCCGCGTGCGCTCGCTGCCGCCGCAGCCGGCGAGCAGCAGCAGCGCGCCGATCGTGCAGGACAGGCGGAGCCCGCCGCGCCATGGCAAGGCGCCGGCGGAGCCGGGATAATGCGTGGCTCGTGCGGCCGATCGTGTCGCTTCCATCGCGGCCAGTGTCGTTCCCGACGGGGCGGCCGGCAAGCCACCCACTCCACGGACTCCACACTTATGAAGATCGAGAAGGACCGCGTCGTCCGGTTCCACTACACGTTGTTCAACGGCGGCGATGCCGGGCAGGGCAGCGATGCCCTGGAGAGCTCGAAGGACCGCGAGCCGCTGGCGATCCTGGCCGGGCACGGCAACATCATCCCGGGCCTGGAAAAGGCGATGGAAGGCCGCGAGGCGGGCGACACCTTTTCCGCGGACGTGCCGGCCGCCGAGGCGTACGGCGAGCGCCGCGACAACCTCACCCAGCGCGTCCCCAAGAAGCATTTCGGCGACCAGCGCCTGGTCCCGGGCATGCAGGTCGTGCTCAACACGAATTTCGGCCCGCGCGCGGTCACCATCCACAAGGTGGGCATGAGCGTGGTCGACGTCGACCTGAACCACCCCATGGCCGGCAGGGACCTGCGCTTCGACATCGAGGTCGTCGAGGTCCGCGAGGCGACCGCCGAGGAACTCGAGCACGGCCACGTGCACGGCGAGGGCGGGCACCAGCACTGAGTTGCGGCATCATCATGCCTCCACCGGCGGGGAGGCCGAACCCATGAACGACACAGTGCTGGCGCCGGTCGCGGCGTCCGAACGCATCGCGTTGCTGGATGTCCTGCGCGGCTTCGCGCTGCTCGGGATCTTCCTGATGAACATCGAGTTCTTCAGCCGGTCCCTGCTGGACGTGTCCACCGGGATCTCGCCGGCGCTGTCCGGGTTGTCCTGGCTCGCCGACGCATTCGTCTACACGTTCGTGCGCGGGAAGTTCTGGACGCTGTTCTCGCTGCTGTTCGGCATGGGGTTCGCGGTGATGCTCGCGCGTGCGCAGGCGGCCGGCCGGCCGTTCGCGGGCCTGTACCTGAGGCGCACCACCGGGCTGCTGCTGATCGGCCTGGCGCACGGACTGTTCCTGTGGTCGGGCGACATCCTGTTCTCGTATGCGCTCACCGCGTTCGCGCTGCTGCTGTTCTTCCGCAACACCCCGCTGTCGCGGCTCTGGAAGTGGGGCGCCGCGCTGTACGGCGTGATGGTGTCGCTGATGCTGGTCGGCGCAGCCGGCATCGCCGCCGTGGCCGCGGATCCGCAGGCCGCCGCCGACCCGGCCGCGGCGGCGGCGTCCGGGGCAGTCCGGGCCGCCGAGATCGCGGCCTTTTCGTCCGGCACCTATGCCGAAGCCAATGCAGTCCGGCTGGACTACTTCCTGCACCACCTGGGCAACAACGTCTTCCTGGTGCCGATGGTGCTGGGCATGTTCCTGGTCGGCGCGTGGCTGGTGCGCAGCGGGGCGATGGCGGATCCGGCTGGACGCCGGCGCCTGTTTGCACGACTCGCCTGGTGGGGCGGTGGACTGGGCCTGGCCCTGACCGCATGGAGCATCGCCATCGCGCCCGATCCGGTGATGGATCCCGCGGCACCGTCGGCGGCACCGATGGTGGCGATGGCGCTGCACATGGCGGGGTCGCCGTTGATGGCGCTCGCCTACATCGGCCTCGTCGTGCTCGCCTGGCAGGCCGGCGCCCGCTGGCTCGCGTGGCTCGCGCCGGCGGGGCGCATGGCGCTGACCAACTACCTGCTGCAGTCGCTGGTCGGCACGTTGCTGTTCTACGGATACGGACTGGGGTTGTGGGGTGACGTCTCGCGCGCCGGCCAGACCGGCATCGTGCTCGGGGTGTTCGCGCTGCAGGTCGCGGCCAGCCACTGGTGGCTCGCCCGGTTCCGGATGGGACCCGTGGAGTGGTTGTGGCGGGCGTTCACCTACCTGCAGTGGCCGGCGATGCGCCGTGCCCCGGCGGTTCCCGCCGCGGCCTGAGGCAGCGCCGCGATGCAGCGAACGGATTCGGGCGAGGACGTGCTCGTGATCGGCGCCGGTGCGGTCGGCCTGGCCACGGCCCTTGCGTTGCTGGAGGACGGCCGCCGCGTGCGCGTGGTGGATGCCGGCCGCGTGGGCGGTGGCAGCTCGCACGGCAACTGCGGGACGGTCACCCCGAGCCACGCGCCGCCACTGGCCGCGCCCGGCATGGTGTTGCGCGCGCTGCGGATGATGCTCACGCCCGACGCGCCGCTATACGTGCGCCCCGGGATCGACGTGCCGCTGTGGCGCTGGCTGCTGCGCTTCGCGATGCGCTGCAACGTGCGGGACTGGGAGGCGAGCGCGCGCGCCAAGGCGTCGCTGCTCAACGACTCGCGCGAGCGCCTGGCGCAGTGGATCCGGGATCACGGCCTGGATTGCGGCTTCCGGGAGACGGGCGAGGACTACGTCTACCGCGACGCACGCGTGTTCGCGCATGGCCAGGGCGAACTGGCGCTGCTGCGCGAACTGGGCATCGACGTCGAGGTGATCGACGGCGCCGACTACGAACGGCAGGAGCCGGCGGTGCTGCCCGGCATCGCCGGCGCGATCCGGTTCTCCGGGGACGCCGCATTGCGTCCCGACCGCTACGTCGCCGAGCTGGCGCGGGTGGTGCGGGAACGCGGCGGCGTGGTCGAGGAACGGCGCGAGGTACGGGGTCTCCACGACGACCCCGATGCCCTGGTGGTCGACACATCCACGGGCCCGGTCCGCGCGCAGGCGGTGGTGCTGGCGACGGGGGCCTGGTCGGGTCGGCTGGCGCGCAGCGTCGGGGTCGGCTGGCTGCGCGGCGTGATGCAGCCCGGCAAGGGCTACTCGATCACCTATGACATGCCGCCGGTGGTGCCGCGGCGACCGCTGGTGTTGCGCGAACGGTCGGTCTGCGTGACGTCCTGGGGCGACGGCTACCGGCTGGGCAGCACGATGGAGTTCTCCGGTTACGACACGACGCTCAACGCACGGCGGCTGGCCGCGCTGGAGCGGGGCGCGCGCGAGTACCTGCGGCATCCGGTCGGACCGCGGGTCGTCGAGCGCTGGTACGGCTGGCGGCCGATGAGCTGCGACGACGTGCCGATCATCGGCCGCGCACCCGGGCGCGAGCGCCTGTGGCTGGCCACGGGCCACGGCATGATGGGCATCGGCATGAGCAGCGGCAGCGCACAGCTGCTGGCGGACCTGATGGCCGGGCGCACGCCGGACATCGATCCCGCGCCGTTCGCACCCGCGCGCTTCGCGTAGCGCGCGGCTCCTACACGGATGTCGTGCAACCATGCGCGCATGGACCACGATTTCGACCTGATCGTCGTGGGTGGCGGCTCCGGCGGGCTGGCGGGGGCGTTCCGCGCCGCCTCGCTCGGTGCGCGCGTGGCGCTGCTGGAGCCCGCCGACCTGGGCGGCACCTGCGTCAATGCCGGTTGCGTGCCGAAGAAGGCCATGTGGCTCGCCGCCGAAACCGCCAGGCGGATCGGGATGGCCGCCACGCTCGGATTCGACACGCACGGCTGCCGCCTGGACTGGCCGGTCTTCATCGGCCACCGGCGGCGCTACATCGAGAACATCCATGCCAGCTACCGGAAGCGCCTCGACGAGGCGGGCATCGCGCTGCTGCCGATTCGCGGACGGCTGCTCGACGCGCGGACCGTGCAATGCGACGACGGCGTCAGGATCAGCGCCCCGCGCATCCTGGTCGCCACGGGCGGCCACGCGGTCAAGCCCGGCATCCCCGGCGCGGACCTCGGTGGCACGTCGGACGACTTCTTCGACTGGACGGAAGCACCGCCCCATGTAGCGGTGGTCGGCGGCGGCTACGTGGGCGTGGAGCTGGCGGGTCTGCTGCAGGCACTGGGCACTCGCGTGGACATCTTCGTGCGTGGCGAGCCGTTGCTCGAGAGCTTCGATGCGGAACTGGTCGCGCAACTCGCCGAGGACTACCGGCAGGCGGGCGTGCGCATGCATTTCGGGACGAGCGTGGTTTCGGCCGAACGCCAGGGCGACGGGGTGGCGGTGGTCGACGACGACGGCGGGCGGCATGGCCCGTTCGACAAGCTCGTGTTCGCGACCGGGCGCCGCCCCAACACCGCCGGCCTGGGGCTGGATGCCGCCGGCGTGGACGTCGACGGGCGGGGCCGCATCGTCATCGACGACGGCCAGGCGACCACCGCGCCCGGCGTGTTCGCGGTGGGCGACGTCGGCACCGACCTGCCGCTCACGCCGGTTGCCATCGCGGCCGCGCGCCGCCTGATGGACCGCCTGTTCGGCGCGGTGGACCGTCGGCTCGACCGCGATGCCATCCCGACCGTCGTGTTCTCGCATCCCCCGATCGGCAAGATCGGGCTGGACGAAGACGAAGCGCGGGCGCGACATGGCGAGGACGCCGTCCACGTGCTGCGCACCGGCTTCCGGCCGATGCTGCACGCGCTGGCCGACTCGCCGCAGCGCAGCCTGTTCAAGCTGGTGTGCACCGGCGTGGAGCGCCGGATCGTCGGCATCCACCTGATGGGCGAGGGCGCCGACGAGATCCTGCAGGGGTTCGCGGTCGCGTTGCGCATGGGCGCGACGCTCGATGACTTCCACGATACGGTGGCGATCCATCCGACGAGCGCGGAAGAAGTGGTGCTGATGCGATGAACACGTACGAACTCCATCGCGGCAGCGTTCCCATGGTGGTCAGCCTGCCGCACGACGGCCATGCCATCCCCGACGCGCTCGCGGCGCGGATGACGCCCGGGGCACGCCGTGCGCCGGACACCGACTGGCACGTCTCGCGCCTGTACGCATTCGCCCGCGACCTCGGCGCCTCGATGCTGGTGCCGCGCTACTCGCGCTACGTCGTCGACCTGAACCGGCCGCCCGACGACACCTCGCTCTACCCGGGCCAGAACACGACCGGCCTGTGCCCGGCGGTCCGCTTCTGCAACGAACCTGTGTACCTGGACGGTCAGGCGCCCGACGAGGCCGAAGTGGCCGAGCGCGTCGACACCTATTGGCGCCCCTACCACGACGCCCTCGCATCCGAACTCGACCGCCTGCGCACCGCGCACGGTCGCGTCCTGCTCTGGGAAGGCCACTCCATCCGCGGCAGCGACCTGCCGTTCCTCTTCGAAGGCCGACTCCCCGACCTCAACCTCGGCACCGCCGACGGCACCACCTGCGCCCCCGACGTCCAGGCGCGCATCGAGCATGCGCTCGCCGCCCAGGACCGCTACGACTTCGTGGTCAACGGCCGCTTCAAGGGCGGCTACATCACCCGCCACTACGGGGACCCCGGGAACGGCATCGATGCCGTCCAGCTCGAAACCAGCCAGCGCACCTACATGGACGAGGACA